>CAMWUK010000003.1 GCA_947177415.1 uncultured Clostridiaceae bacterium | reverse complement strand
TTAGTCTTTTTTACGGTCTGCACAGCGGAGTGTGCAGACCTACCTGAACTATTACCATAATCTTTACTTCTACACTCTAATCACTTCTTTTTATCCAAAAAATAGGACTGTCCTTGTGGACGGTTTGCCATATGGCTATTATAGCGTTCTGTGGACTTTGTTCCTTTATGAAAAATGCGTACTTCTTCTTTCTTATTTCGGAAGAACAAATCCATCCACTGTTTATTCCGGACTTCCTGTGCCTGAAGTTTCACTGTCAAATCCGTAATCTGCTTTATCATTCCCTGCATTTCTTTAATTTCTGTTTCATATTTATATTTATTTACTGCAAATTCCTCTTTTACCCGGTTATAGACTTTTTCAAATCCTTCATCTGCATCTTCCAATTCCCCCAGCAATTTTCCTTTTTCTTTGTCGTTTTCATCTAAATCTTCCAGACTGGTTTGAGAATTTCTTAAAATTCTTTCCTGATCCATAACCACCTTTTCTAATCTTTCTAATATAGAGATTTTTTTCTTTAATGATGTAATTAATATATCTACATAAGTTTCCTTTTCATCCATAATTATAATCCTTTCATTCATGGTGATGCCGTTGAAGGCAGAGTATACTTGTAACAGGTCAGCCCCCAGCTGAACTGTTACGTATAGTTTTATACAGAAAAAAGCTATCTTACAAGACAGCCTTTTCCTTGATTTATTATTATTTTACCTCAGTTATTCTGCTTCTTTTACCTTTTCCATTACTTCTTTCCATGTATCACGCATCTCTTTGATTCTTCCTGTAGCCTCTTCCAGCAAACCAACATCCTTCTTTACATTAGCATCTACCAAAGTATAATAAATATATTCATATACACGGTCAAAATCCTGTGCCACCGGATAGTTAAAGTCTAAGTTATTACGGAACTCAACAATAATTTTTCTGGCTTTCTGAATAAACTTATTGGTATTCTCATAATCATTTTTCTCCAAAGCAGTCTTCGCCATGTGACAAAACTTGATTGCTCCATCATAAAGCATAAGTGTTAATTCTGCAGGTGATGATGTCTTAATCTTTGTTCCCTGATATGCGTTTGCTGCTGCTCCTTGAAATGCCATAAAATATTCCTCCTTCATTATGGATATTTATCATATCCGTTCCCCATATTTCTACTTCATATAATGCATATTAGTTCACTATGTATCCCATTAACCTCTAACCGGTAAATCCGGTTAGAGAAGATAATGCATTTGTCTGAGACTGCATTTGTGTCATTGCCTTTTCCATTGCAGTAAATTTTCTATAATATCTATCTTCCATCTCAGTTAATTTCTTTTCCATTTCTTTAATTTGTTTCTTGTATGTAGTCTGGTCAGAATCCATTTTCTTGTCATTGTAGAAAGTTAACGCACTGCTAAGGGAGGTTCTCTCCATTTTCTTTGTTAAGGCTTCATATAATGCCTGCCCCGCATCTGTTAAAGTCTTCATTACTGCATCTGGATTAGACTCTATTGCCTCTTTTAATTTATTTGTCTCTGTAGAATATGTCTCATCATCCGGATCGCCAAATATATGCAGCTTACCTTTCTCTGTGTAATCACTGGAAGTCATAATGCCAAAACTTGCCAAAGAATATGCTACACCATCTACTTTTGTATTTACAAATAATGAGGAACGCATTGCCGTAATAATCCCATTCAAAGTACCATCACGACGAAGAAGGGAATCCTTAATCTTTGTTTCCCATTTTTCAATTTGATCCTCTGTCATAGCTTCCTTCTGTTCATCTGTTAGTGGATCATATCCTTTTGCACTTTTTGCGTCATGTTTCTCATTCAGTTCTTCCAGAATCTCATTATATTTCTTAACAAAATCCTTAACCATATTATAAACAGCATCAACATCTGTAGTGGTATTCAATGTAACACTCTGTCCTTCTGCAGTTACATTCTTCAAGCTAATTGTTAATCCATTTACAGAGAATTCATTAGAATTGCTGGTTAATGTGGCACCATCTAAGACAATCTCAGAATCTGCAGACTTCACATAACTCATTCCTGCATAATTGCCTGTCTCCATATCTTTGCTGATACTTTGCAATCCCAAAAAGCTTAATTGATCTTCTGTTCCATTTTCAGCAACATAATCCTTCGAAGCGGCATACTGTTTAATACTATCTTTAAAACTTTCAGCATCTGTTACATGTTCCGTTACATATTCATAAGCAGCATATAATTCTGACGAAACCGGAATTGCATATTCGTTTCCATCTTCATCTTTCAAAGTCTCCCCTTGAAGTACTGCTATCTCATCTTCTGTGGCATTTTTCAGAAGAGACATATATTGTGTTGTCTTCTCTGTAATATCTTTGAAAACATCGGAAGATGCTGCTGCTTTTGCTTCTGTTTCCAAAGCATTCCATGCACTATCTCCATTCGCATCCTGTTCTTTTTCCTCTACATAATCTCCAACTAAGCTGGTTAATTTAGTGCTTCCCACTGCTCTTTCCAGCAAATCATAAGCTTCTATTAATGCATCATCACTGTCATATAAAGGAGTTCCTCCTGCCAATCCTGCTAATTCTTTCAATTTAGCTGTATCTGCATTTTTGATTACTTCTATACTTTTTGCAAGTATATCATCCCCAGCAGAAGCTGCCAGATTATCCAGCTTTTTATCAGCTGCAGTATATGCCCCTGTCTGGGTAGTAATACTAAATCCCGAATCTTTTCCACTCTTAGTGGAACTAATAAACAATCGTTTCTGGTTTTTATCAAAACTTGCATTCAATCCAACAGATTTGCAGGCATCCAGAAATCCACCTAAAGTAGCTTCTTTTGTTACCTTAACTTCTTTAGTTTGTTTATCATCACCAGTGATTGTAATTATAGTTCCTTCTTTCATTCCCAAGTCTGTTAACTTTGTAGAAGTACTTCCTGCATCAATTTCTCCACTGGTAACACTCTGGGCAGAGGCTAACTTCTTAATCTCCAAAGTATGTGAACCATTCGCAGCTGAACCGGTTGCTGTAGCAGAAGCAATTGTATCATTAGAAGAAGTTACTTTCTTCGCTTGATAATTACCTTTTGTCTTAAATTTGGTAAGTTCTCCTGTATACAAGGAATATATTTTTTTATTCAAGTCAGTCCAAATCTCTTTGGTCCATTCTGACTTTGTCAATTTATTTTCTACTTTCGTACTCTTGGTTCTCTGTGCACTGACTAATGCTTCTACAATTGCTTCTGTATCCATTCCAGAGGCAAGACCTGACATACGAATCCCCATAACAATTCCTCCTTCTATCTTTTCTCGTCAATCAATATTCCTGCAAGTTCCCATATTTTTGAAATCATCTCTAAAGTCTCTTCACCAGGAATTTCACGGATTATTTCATCTGTATCTTTATCCTTCACAGTAATAGAAATTCTCTTTGTATCTTCATCGTATGTAAATTCGCAGGCTGTCTGTTTCATTTTTGCCTGATGATTTGCCTGCTCCAAAGCAGCTTTGATTTGTTTTTCAGCAGGATCTTTTTTTCCTTTCATTTCACCTGCTTTTTCTTCTTCTTTTTTCTGTTCTACATGCTTCTTCACTGCTTCATTCGTTGTTGCTTTCTTTGATATCTTTTCTACCATACATTCTGGTTTGTTATAATTTTCTGTATAATCGCTCTTTACACCTGTCATAATATCCACCTCCATGTCACACTAAAAACTATCTGCTATTCTTTTTATCGACATTTCCCATTTAAAAGTTTATATTGATTTATATGATTTATCCAATTTGGTGTAACTATTCAGAACCTGCAAAAGTGATATACAAATTGCATTTAATAAATAAATTTATTTATTAAATGCAATTTGTATACTCACTTTTATTGGGCTGATGCCCACATGAGGATTTTTACCAGCCATTATGGGAAATTATCAGGTATTAAGTATATTCTGGAAAAATCCGAATGAGGGGTTCTGAATAGTTACAATTTGGTTTTGCCTTTTATTTAAAGAGTTCTTCCACATCATTCAAGGTAGGTGCAGTACTTTCCATAGCCTTTTTATTTTCTTCCTGAATCTGCAAATATATTTCTTTTCGATAAATTCCCACATGTTTTGGTGCACTAATTCCAATCTTAACCTGTTCATTTTTTACATCTAATATTGTTACTTCAATATCATTTCCAATTACAATAGATTCATTTTGCTTTCTGGATAGAGCTAACATTACTCGTCCCCCTTTTCCTCTTTCATTTTTTGAATGGCTTCATATACATTATATTTCACTTCATAATCTGCATTTTCTGCAATTGCCTGACATCCTTTTCTAGTCTCTGCATTGACAATAAGGGGTGCTTTCAAATTTGCAGTTGTATGTTTTACATCTCTTGGTACAGTAAGAATTAAAAGCATGCAAAGATTTTCTTCATCTATCTCTCCAAGGGGTTGTAACAGCTCTTCACTGACTTCAGGATTATAATCTTTCTTTATATATAACGGATTAATTACCGGAAGGGCTAATGCTGGTTCCTCTACACTCTGGAACCACATGATATTCCCTTTTTTCTCTTCTTCACTATCATATAAAATAGTGTACTTTGTATACTCCTCAAAGCCCATTATTCCATTCTCAAATTCTAATATTTTATCCTCTGACAAATCAATTTCCCCAAAATACTTTGTCTTTACTAACATTCCCATTTCCTCCATTTCTAATCCTTGTTGCCATCTTCCCTATTTTATCCTAAGAAAGGCTGCCGCAATAAATAATTCATACGACAGCCCATTTTTATTGTCTGCTTATAGAAAATTCAATAACGAATTTTGTACTACCTTTGATGCTGCAGATAACGAAGCATTATAAGTATTTTCCGCTGCATTATAGTTGATAATTGCATCCTCAATATTTACACTCTCATTATTTGTAAGAATCTCTGTAAAGGATGTTTCTTGTTCTGTTAAACGGTTTTCTATCAACTCTAATCTGGTATATCTGCTTCCCAAACTGGTAGTTGCAATACTTACACTAATTTTACTTACTGATCCATCATCATTGGCAGCCTTTGTTCCATCTTGTGCTTCTTTCACACCAGCCATTCCATTACTAAAAGCTTTTTGCAACATAGACTTTTTCAAAGTCAGCTCAGTCTCTAATTGCTCTCTTAAAGCTCCTAACGCTTCTGTTACATCATCTGTATTGTCTGTTCTTGCCAGAAGTAAATCCACATTGTCAATCTCCTGCTGTGTATTGTATGCATCATTTACCGCTGCCATAATATTATCAAATACTCTGGCAAAAGTACCATTTAAGGTTTCATTCGCCATGGTATTTACTTTTAAATTCTGTGAAAAATTCACTTCATAGCAGATATCCTGTTCTCTTGGCTTTGTGTAACTTATTCCTTCTTCATTTCCGTCTTCATCTGTGCGTCTTACCATCTCTCCGCTTTCTTCATCTAATGTCATAGAATATCCTACACAATCAAAATACATTTCCGGACGTAAGTCACCCTTATTAAATGTATTTTTTACATAGTTGGCAGTAATACTTTTTGAAGTACGAAGTGCTTCATAAGCTTCTGGAGATAATACCAGTTCACCGGTATCCCGGATAAATACAATTTCATTACTTCCTACAGAGTACACAGATGCAGTCACTCCTCCATCTTCACCGATAGTCTCTGTAGAATCAATCTCACGAAAATCGAAACTTTCCATAAGATTTACTTCTTCTCCATCTGCATTGACATAAGTAAGACCTGTCATAGTTTTAATATCTGTATAGGATAAATCTAACAAATATGCCGAATCTGTCGTTGGAGCCATCTGTTTATAACTTTCTGTGGTAGTCCCTTCCTGATATCTGGCACCTCCAAATACATAATCTCTTTTATAAAGATTCTGGAAAGTTAATGGTTCTTTTATCTCAAATTCTGTATTTATTGTTTTATCCTCATAACATACAGTTGTGTCAGTACGATATCCCGAAAAAACATATCTTCCTGCATAATCCGCATTCAAACATTCATAAATTTCTTCTTTATATTGCTGCAAAGTCTGTGCAATACTATCCCTGTCTATTGTTTCATAAGTATCCTGTGCACCTTGTGTACAATAACTATACATCTTTGTCATCAATTCATTCATATTATCCAATGCACTTTCTGTTATATTCATCCACTCAAATGCATCCTGAACATTCTTATCCAGATATTGTTTTAATTCTGTTAGGTTGGCACGGTATTTCAAAGAACGAATTGCTACAACCGGATCTTCGGAAGGTTTCTGAATCTTCTGTCCGGTAGCATATTGGTTAAATTTGGTGTTCATATCTGTTTTATTTCTTGTTATATTTCCCAACATATTTGTTGTCATCATAATATTGGTAACTCTCATGCCCTACACTCCTTTCTTTAGACTTTCATCCTATCCTTATACTGCAGTTCCATTAATTAATTTATCATATATCTGATCCATAACCGATATAACTTTACAAGATAAATCATAAGCATGCTTATATTTTACCAGATTCAATGCTTCTTCATCTTCATCTACACTGGATATCTCCATTCTCTGATTATCAATGGATGCCAAAATGTTCTTATGGCTGGTTGAGAACAAAGTAGATTGTTGTGTATCAATAGCTATATTAGCTGTAAAAGTCTGCATAAACTCATCTGCTGTTCCTTCCTTGAACATTTCGCCCTCATGCTGTAATGCAATTAACTTATCCAAAATACCACACTCTTCTACACCGTTATCCAGCTCCTCTGCACAGGCAATCTTCTGTGAATCCTTTAAAATTGCCTGATTTACAGCAAAATTCAGGGCAGTCATACTATAATAAGAAGATGTCACTGTTCCATCCTCGTTGTATATCACATTTCCCTCTTCATCTGTGGCTATTTTAGAATAAAAGCCCTGAGTTCCTGTTATATTTCCCTCTTCATCTGTTTCAGATTCCAGATATGGTATTTCTTCTAAAGTAAAATTCGAACCTGTTACTGCACAAATTCCATTGAAGAGATCCAGTCCCTTTTCTCCATGTAAGTCTTCTCCCTGATTATGTAATGTATTGAAATTTGCTGCATAATTTCTTACAAATTCATTCAATCTTGCCTGATAGTAAGGAACACCTTTATACTCCATGTGGTTACCAATAGAAACTGACTTACCTTCCGCATTAAGTGTCAGACCATAATTTCCTTTTTCATCTTTCAAACCTTCAAATGTATATTGGTAACCTTCTTCTGTTATCTCTACATGAAAACTGTCATAGTAATATATCTTGGTACCGATTTTAATGATTCCATCTTGCTCTGGAATATTTAGTTTGTTGATATCATTGCAACTTGTAGAAGTAATTACTATGGACTCTTCTCCTTGTGTTCCACTGCCTTCTGCTACTGTTCCGGTAAAGTTTTCTCCATTGTTGCCATCCCTGATCTCGAATAAAGCCTGCAATTTTCCGCCAAGGCTAATACTTGCACTATTAAAGTCCTGACCATCGCTCCATTCTATATCAAACATGCCATCTATATCATTCTGGCATACTTTACCATCTATAGAAACCATATTTAATGTATTATAATGGTAACTGTCTACTAATGTCTTACCATCTATTTTTACTATAAATTCGTTGTAACTGGTAGTAGTGTCACCTCTTTGCATTTCTGTTACAGAAATATTGGCGTATTCTGATAATTCATCAAGAAGCAAGTCTCTCTCATCCCGTAAATCATTTGCCTTACCGCCTCTTAACTCCAAGGTATTAATCTGTTTATTCAAATTAGCAATCTGGGCACCAATGGAATTGATTCTGTCTACAGTCGCCTTAATATCTGCATTAGCCTCTGATTGCATTTCCTGCATACAATTTGACAAATAATTTACATATTCCGCAAAATTACCTGCATATTCTATTACTTCTGTACGGACTGTTGCATCTGCCACATTATCTTTTAAATTTTTTAATGCCATACAAAAGTCCGTATAGGATGCTGTGAGTCCTTCTACATTTGTTTCACTAAAATACCCTTGTATTGAAGTCATATAGTACTCTTTTGCCTTATAATTCCCATATTTTGTATTACAGTTCCAATACTTTTCATCATAATATTGGTTTCTTACACGGTTAATTCCTGTTACATCTACGCCGCTGCCTGCCATACCTGCAGTAGTATATAAAGGCAATGGCACACTTGCTTTTTGATCAACCACCTGTCTGGAATATCCATCTGTCGTAGCATTGGAAGCATTATGTGCTGTAGTGTTAATTGCCGCCTGCGAAGCGTACAATCCTGATTTTCCTATTGTTATTCCAAAAAAAGTTGATGGCATATACTATCACTCCTTCTCTAAAATCTGGTTCTATCCTAATCTTTCTAATAAATGCTGCAACATCTGGTCTACTGTTGTAATATATCTGGAGCTGGCATTATATGCATGTTGATACATAATCATATTGGTAAGTTCCTCATCCGAAGATACCCCAAATGTTTCCTGTCTCTTGCTGTCAATACTCTCTACTAAATCTTGCTGATTCTCATACATTCCACGATATTCATTACCAATAGAGGCGATATCCCCTATAAATGCATTATAGTATTCCATAAATGTACCTGTTACTAATACATTAGGATTCAAAGGTGCAAACTCTTCTTCCCATATTTCTTCTAACCTGCTACAGGATTCTACATCATAAGCACCATAAAATCCTTTATATTCATTGCCAGACAACGGAATTTTTGAAGGATCCTGTTCTATTTCTTCATTCATAATTAACTGTTTAACAGTATATAAACTGTATGGATCTGATTCATCTTCCTCATTATATACCCAGATTGTCTTATCATAAGTATTTCCTTCTTCATCTGTTACTTGAATGGTAGTCTCCGAATACCGTTCCTTATACTGGCGGTCAAATAACGCTTCTCTTGGAGTATTCTCTTCATCCATTCCGATTCCGGCATTATATTCATCCCATATTTTTACATCTGCTAAAGTAAAACTTTCATCAATTTCGCCTTCATCTACCAATTCACCATTTACATACGTCATCGTTCTTTTGCCTTCACTGGTAATTACAATTTCTTCTTCTACCATCACACCACCAATTGTTCTTGAGGTGCTATAGGAAACACTATCTGTATCTGTTGTCAATCCCAAACCGGATAATGCATTTTCTATCGTCGCATTTGGACATAATGCATCGTTAATTGCAGTTACTACACCATGTACCAAACGATCAAATCCTGCCATAGCAGACATAATTACGGATAGACCTATTGTATGGTTATATTTCAATACATCCTCCTCATATACTCTTGACAAGAATATAGGTTCTCCATTTTCATCTGTATTGTAATATTTACTATCATTTTGATCTGGAATATCTTTATAATTTGCTACTTTATTTCCTCTGGCAATCAGAAGTCCCTTTAACTTTCCTACATCTGTATTTTTTTCGGAAGTACATTCCTGTTCCAAATTAAAAACAGATTTCCCATCTTTCCATATTACATTTAACATGGTTGTAGTCTCATCAACTGGCTCTGTATCCATCTCAAATACATAGTCCGTCATTACGAACTGTCTTCCTTCTACGCTCACCGTTACCATTCCAGAAATATCTTCTTTGTAAGTAATGTGTGCATATTCTGCCAGTTCATCCAGCAGCACATTACGATTATCCCGGTAATCATTGGCTTGTTCTGGTCCAGATTCAAATCTTGCTATCTTCTTGTTCAATTCTGCTATCTCTTTACCAATCTGGTTAATACGTTTTACCGAATCCTGTATCTGTGTATTTAAATTAATCTGGTATTCTTCCAGTTGAGCATAAATATCCTGTGAACGTCTGGTAAATGTATTTGCAGTTTGTATCAACGCAGTACGTTTTACAATACTGTCCGGCTCCTTAACCAATTCTTCAATAGCAGACCATACACCTGTTAAAGTCTCTTGGTAAGTTACCCCCTCTAATTCACCAAAAACATTCTCTATTTCATCTACTGCATCCGTCTGTATATCATAAAATTTTTCTCTTCCCACTTCCAAACGGTAAGATTTGTCTAAAAAAACATCTCTATTCTGTCTTACAATACTGACATTCGTTCCATAACCTATTTGTGAATAATTAATATGTGTGTAATCTATGGTATTGTATACAAAATCCACATTTAAATTTTGTTGTCTGCTATATCCCTGTGTGGATACATTAGATAAATTGTGTGCTGTGGTATTGATTCCGGATTGAGCAGCCTTTAATCCAGATACCCCCACAGACATACTTGTCATCAAGCTCATGATATCACCTGTTCCTTTCCTTGGAATAAATTTCTACATCATCATTTCTCAATAATCCCATACTTTTATTGCTTTGCATCAAACATCCCTGTCTGCAAAGCTGGTGACTGCGAAGCCACAGCCCCCTTCGTATAATTATTCCCCGGCGACATCCTTGTGCTTTGAATCAAATTCATATTGAATTCTATCATTTCTAGGGATTGTTCCATTAACGATTTGTTTTGATGATTGACATTCATCAATCTTTGAATTGTTCTTTTTAGACGTTCATGAATATTACTAAGTTGTCTCTGTTCTTCCGGCTGGTTCTCCAGCATTTTTATAATCTCCGTCAAAGTAAGTTCTTCCGGTTTCCGGTTCATTACGATGGCTATATTAATAATAACCTCGGATCTCTTTTTCTCCAGAGCAGTAATCTCATCTACCACTGCTTGTTCCTGTTCTGTAATTTTTTGAAGAGATTCGAGGTTATTCTTTATTATCACTTTTGTTTTCTCTGTAACAATTGGTAACAGTTCTTCATAAATCAGCTGTTCTTCTTCCAGGATAGAAGCCAATTCTTCTATTATGCTTGCCAAAAGGAACCCCCTCCTTATATCCTATAATTCTATACGAATTATTTTCTCGCAATTGTATAGAAAATATATATAAATTATCTATAATTAAACAATATTTTTATATTCCTCTTGTAAAACTATCTATTATTTTTTCAGCAAGTGCCTCATCTGCAACATGATAAGTCCCTTCCTGCATCTGTTTCTTAATAACTTCTACCTTATCCCATCTAACATCTTCTGTTTCACTGATTGCCTTCTTAGCAACATGCATCTCTTTACCAAATTGTGAAATTTCTAAGGTATCATCTTTACCTGCTTTCTTCTCTGAATTTACTTTCTTTACTGGTTTTGTTGCATTATATACTGCATTCACTGCGTTATATGCGTCAACTCTCATATCGTCCACCACCTTCCAACGGAATCATACTCTAGAACATTTCCGCATCTTTCTTTCCTCTTATTATACATATCGTCTTTTTTTCAGAATTTGTTATAGCCTTTTTCATTTTTTTCACTTTTTGTGAATTATGTCAAAAGGCTTTCTATGGTGCATAAGTCTTTCATGCATTTTGCTAACATGCCCTTTCCCTTATGCATATAGTCCCCGTTTTCCGTCATGTACATTCACAGATATCTCATTTAGTGAACCTTTTCCATAGGTAAGTCCTGCATATAATTTTTGTACATTCTTCATCAAAGGACCTGATGTGTCTTCACTTACAATACCTTCAAAACCTTTTTTAATATTGTCGATAATTTCAATACACTCTGTCAAATGTTCTGTCTGTTGTCTCAATCGTGCCTCAATTATGGTCTTATTCAAAAACTTATAGATAGCTATAAGCTGATAAGCGATTGTGTATTGATAATCCAAAGTACCCATAAGTTCCCCAAGAAACTTTTGTCCATTCCTGAGTGCCACATCAAAGCCTTGCAGGTCTGACTCTTCATAACACTCCAAAGCTGCGGATAATTCTTCTTGAATAATCTCATACATAATAACCAGCAATTCCGTGCGGTTTGCCTGTGTTATTCTGGCAGAATAATTCTGAATCTTCTCTTTCTTCATGTTTCTCCTCCTCATCTCTTATTTTTCACCGTAACAGTTCAGATGCTTTCACTGTTACTTGTAACCTCTTCTTACATTATATATCGGCTTTTTTTCTATTTCTTTTATATTATTTTCCACTTTATAGGACGAAGTTTCCTATAAAGCAAAATGCAGGCATATAAATTTTCAATATGCCTGCATCCTCCTATATACTCAATTATTCACGACTTATATTGCAGTCCGTTGCAAATTAACCTTGTAGTAGAGATAAAACTGTTTGTGGTTGTTGGTTTGCTTGTGCCAACATAGAAGTTCCTGCTTGTGCTAACACATTCTTTTGTGTATAATTTGACATTTCTTCTGCCATATCTACATCTTCAATTCGTGACAAGGATTCTGTCATGTTTTCTCCCGTTGTATCCAGATTGTTGATTGCATGATCCAAGCGGTTCTCATACGCTCCCAGTTTTGCACGGATGGAAGATACCTTGTTAATGGCATCATCCAAGGTTCCAATGGCTCTGCTGGCTCCTGCCTCTGTACCAATATTTATGCCATCAGTTCCCAATGTAACAGAAGATACTTCTGGTATACTGACCAAAATCGTCTGGTATTCATTAGCCCCAACCTGCAAAGTAATTGGTCCTTCGTCCAATACAGTAATAGCCGCCACACCTTCATTGGTATCTAAAGCTCCTTCTTCTACTTCCAATTCCATTTCAAATCCGTCTTTGTCTGTAATGGTAACTTTATTTCCTTTTGCCGCATAAGTTGCAGTATCCTCAAATGCACTAACAGAACCTTCTTCTAAATCCAAAGTAACTTTGGCATCTGTTCCATAAGATTTTAATGTTTCTTCCTCATCTCCGTCTGTTGTTTCCCCTGCTGGATTCATAGTTGGAGAAGTCAAACCAAGTATGTTTAACAAATTGGTGTTATCACTGTATATTCTGACATTTTCTGCAGAACCATAATTCTTTGCCTCAAAAGTAAGAGGTGCACCATCTTCCAGTGCTACTGTTTCCTGGCTGCCATTGTCACCTACGGTTCCTGCAAACACATTTACATTTACTATATCACCCAAATCACGAAGTGCTGTATATACTTGAGATAAGCTATCCCCTGCCTGAATACAAAGTTCCTGTCCATTTAAACAAATAACCCCTGCATTTTCTGCACTTACCGGGAAATCTCCCACACCGCTTCCAGTAATATATGCCTTGGTTCCAATTTCATTTACGGTAACTTTATAATCTTTTGATGCCACATTATCACTCTGCGAAATCAATTTCACTTTTGAATTATTAGAATAAGATTTTCTATCTACATTTCCATCTAAAAGATTCTTGGTATTAAACTCCGTGGTTTCTGAAATTCTGTCAATTTCAGCATTTAACTGGTCTATCTCATTTTGAATAGCCTCTCTGTCTTCATCTGTATTTGTTCCATTTGCTGCCTGGACAGATAATTCACGCATTCTCTGCAACATATTCTCTACTTCTGCCAAAGCACCTTCTGCAGTCTGAATAACGGATATGCCATCTGAAGCATTTCTGGATGCCTGTTCCAATCCCCGGATCTGTGTTTTCATTTTCTGGGAAATCGCCATACCTGCCGCATCATCGGCTGCACGGTTAATACGATATCCAGAAGACAACCGTTCAATACTTGCCTCCATAGCTGTGTTGGTTCTTTGTAACTGTGTATTTGCTTTCAAAGCTGATATATTATGATTTATTCTCATATTAAACTCCTTTCTTGTTCCCTTTGATTTTTATCCCTGCTCTAACCATGCAATATGTTTTACAAAGGCTTTCGCCACTTGATAATATTTACTGGTATCTCTATCATTCTCTGATTCTGCCTTTGTATCTGCTGGATAAAAGGAATGGGTTCCTGTCTGTAAACCGTATGTAATTCTTCCGATTTCAAGTCCCGCGTTATTTAAACGCTGTTCAAAATCTCCAAGTTCTGTTTTCAAAGTATCTGCTGCCTTTCTGGAACTACATAATAACATTCCTTGCACCACAGCTTCTTTGATAGTAAATTCTGCTGATACACTGCCAAACTGCCGGGAATCCATTTGAATCTGTACTTTGCCACTGCCTCCTTGTCCAGACCGCACCGTTAAATGCATGTTAGTCACACTATCTCCTGCAAGAACAGGTATTTCGTATGTCTCCTGTCTGCTTAAATCCCGGATAAGTGCCATTCCTTTTGCAAGCATTTTTAGTTCAGACAACTCTTTTGCCGTTGCCTCCCTATCAGAATATTCGTAGTTTAGCACATTCTCCATACTTGCTTCCAAAATGCCATATTGTTCCTGCATATCCTCTTTGCTATCCAATCCATCCACTAAAGATTCCATAGCACTTTCCACTTTTTCCTGTTCATCTTTCGGTAACCGTTTTGCTTTTTCTTTCATATTCCGAAAGACGGTATCTTCTGTGAAAATTTGATTTGCTGCAAATAAATTTTGTACATTGACTGGTATCTTATTCTGATTTAAAAATGCAATGGCTTTTTCACAATTATCTGACAAATCACGGATATTCTTTACTAATTCCTCTTCATAAGCCGCATCTATTTCATTGTCATCTTCATTGACTAAACGTATCTCTTCCAATAAACGTTCTAGATTTTTATTCATCAGGTCATTCATACGTTCTTCGGAATCACCATATTCAATAGTTGTCTTTTCTAAGACGGATGGCGAAATTTCTTCCATCAAATCACTAACTACTAAGTCAAAATATTTTCCTTTGTTACCCAAATCTTTATTTTTTGTTGCCATGCCTCGTTCAAAGGCTTCATTCACTTGGGTAATCAAAGGCTCTCTGGTATATTTTAGTTCATCCAATCCATAATTCTCATCCACACTTGCATCTATCTTTCCACTCTTCATAGTGGTAACTGCGGAAAGCAGATTATTTAATGTCATCTCCCGGTTGGTATGTAACACATATCCTACCGCTGCACCGTTAGACTTTTGTACATTATTCAGCAACCGGTAAATACCAATGAATGCTTTTTTATCTTCTGGTGAAATTCCTTCTTCCCGTTCTAACTGCCATAAGTACTTGCTGTATTTTTCTTCTCCTGTTACACCTAACTCTTCTTTGATATCATCAATAATCTCATTTAATTCCATAACCGGAGTATTCAATGGATTGATACCTCTCTTTATCATCTCTACGGTAATTGCAGGATGCAAATCTTTAAGCATCTTATTCACTTGGGCATCATATTCTTTTACGCTAATGATATTATCTTCATTAATTGCCATACCATTATAACCCAGAATCTTCACTGCCCTACGGTTGGCAATGGTGGTATCCATATCTAAATCTTCCAAGATATCATCAATGTTACCAAATGCCTTCTCAATACTGTCTCCCAATTCTTCCTTCGGTTTTGTCATTAATGTATTGTATGCTTCCCCGGCTCTTTCAAGCACTCTTCTCATGCTTCTGCCTTCTTCATTCAAATCGCCAAGGGTAATATCGTTCATCTTTGTCAGGGTTGGTCCAAGTACATAACTTGGTGCCTGCCTTAATTCATTCACACGGTCAGTGGTATCACGTAAAATCGCAATATGCTCCGGCTTGTCCACACCATTTCTTTCATAAATAATACCACGATAATAAGCATCCTCCATATTACGAAGTTCCCGGATAATCTCTTCACTTCGTTCAATATCAAGGTTAATTCCTTTTTTCTCTAACTGATTCGCCACCTGCAGGGTCATTTTTAATTTAATTTCTTCCATTTGACGACGTTTGGTTATCACTTCTATATCTTCTATTTTCTGCTCTTCCTCACCATAAGCCATATTTTTTAGCTGTTGGTCTACTTCTGCAAGAAATACTTCTACACTCTGGTTCGTTACTTCCATCTGGTTTCTTGCCAGAGATACGGCTTCCGGAATCTCTCCCTTGGCATAACTTTTTACAATTTCTACCAGAATCTTCTCTTGATCATATTCATTCTTGATGTTATGTAATTCCTCCAGCCGCATCAAGGTATCATCCGTAATTGGCAATTCGTTGCTAAACAGCCATTTTGCCTGCTTTAATGCAGTCTCATTTACTTCCCATCCGGCATCCTCAATTATCCTCTCTACCTGTGGTTTAACTTCTTGCCAATTTTCTTCCATGATAAGCTTATCTTTTCGTTCTGCCTCTACATTATAATTAATGGCACTGCTTTGAAAAGCTCTGCCATAGTTTGGCACATAATTCTGATAACCTTTACTTTCTCCTGCATACTGGGCACGATATACATTTTGTATGGTTGGCTCTAACTCATGATCAATTAAATAATTCATTGCCTTATCTGACATGGTAGTTGCTACACTTGCCATCTCTAGCAAATTGGAAAATTTCTTGATATTCTCCGCAGTAACCGGCAGGCAATTTTGTTCCAGACGATATGCTATCTGTCTTGCCATGCTTCCTCCTACTACATTGCTTATCACATTCCGAAGTACCATTTTTTCAATATCAGAAGAATATTCTTCTTGTTCTTCTATTACATCTTCAAGACTTTCTTGTCTCTCAATCCGCTCTTCCTTAATCCTGTTCAGTACCCGTTCTAACCGGTTCAGATTATAACTTTCTAAAGACATTCCTTCTTCTTCAATTGCCAGATAATCTTCCCCTGTCATGCGGGAGCCAATGGAATCCAGCCGTTCAAATAACCCTTTATTCTCTTCCTTTGCATCCTGTTCAGCCTTAGAAAGGCTTTCTGCAAAACTTGCTTTATTCGCTCCAACTGTGGTTCTTACAATTCCTTTGGAATCTGTCATAAGGTTGCTTTTTTCCACTTCCTTTAGGACAATACTGTTCTTCGATACATCCGTGATCTGAAAACTCCTTATTTCGCCTTCCTTGGCATCCCGTACTGCTGACTTTGGTACTGTTACCGCCGTTCCGCTAAAGTCAATGGAAATCTTGTCAGCTATCTTGTCTATCCTTCCCTCAATAATCTGACCCTTGAGTCCTAAAGTCGTATAGTCCACACTGGAAGAACCCTTATCCAATGTTCCGGCATCTTTGCCATTACCCGTTGTGTTTACACGATTCATAATCTCCATAGATTTCACACTCACCTTTTCTTTTTCTATGTGAGTTATTTCGGATAATATTTAAAAAAACTTTAGACCATTTTTTCCACTTGACACTGCCTCTATAATAGAATTAAGGGTAACTATTTAGGTAGAAACACGCATTTACTGCGTGTTCCCTAAGAAAAAATGAAGGTTGATTGCTATGTGCTATGCACTCCCGCAATCACCAACTGTATTCGTATTTCGGGCTGCCGCCCTACATACTCATACAGTTTAGCCAGCCAAATGTCTATATTTCTTTACAAGCAAGCTTGCATGAAATATAGCCGTTTGTCAGGACTTTCATAGTAAATTTTGATTATTCTAAGTCCTTCACCAAAGGCGAATTTTCATGGGCTTAGAACGTAACTGTTCATGGTTTTGAACAGTTACAATTAGGGAAATACTATAAATAAAATTAAGAAAGGAATATATTTTATGAATACAAATCTTACACTTATGACAGATTTTTATCAACTTACCATGATGCAGGGTTATTTCAAAAACAATCGGAACAACCAGGTTGTTTTTGACCTGTTTTACCGTACAAATCCTTGTGGCAATGGTTATGCTATTGCCGCAGGCTTACAACAGGCAATTTCTTATATTAAGGAACTTCATTTTTCAAAAGAGGATATCGAATATCTTCGTTCTCTTTCTACTTTTGGTGAAGATTTTTTAGACTATCTGGAAAGCTTTCGTTTTACAGGAGATATATATGCAGTACCAGAGGGAACTGTAGTTTTTCCTATGGAACCTCTTGTAAAAGTTATAGCCCCTATTATGGAAGCACAGCTTATCGAAACAACTCTTTTAAATATCATCAATCATCAAAGTTTGATTGCTACTAAAGCTGCCAGAGTCTGTCAGGCTGCGGAAGGCTCTCCTGTTATGGAATTTGGTTTACGTCGTGCCCAAGGTCCGGATGCTGGTACATACGGTGCCAGAGCAGCTATCATTGGCGGATGTATCGGAACCAGCAATGTTCTTGCAGGAAAAATGTTTCAAGTTCCTGTACTGGGTACTCATGCTCATAGCTGGATTATGAGTTTTCCTGACGAATTAACTGCTTTTCGCAATTATGCCAACCTTTACCCACAAAATACTACTCTTTTGGTGGACACTTATGATACCCTTCATTCTGGTGTTCCAAATGCAATCCAAGTATTTAAAGAATTAAAAGAAGCAGGAAAAACACCATCTGCTTATGGTATCCGTCTGGATAGTGGTGATTTGGCTTATCTTTCCAAAGAAGCCAGAAAAATGTTGGATCATGCCGGTTTTCCAGATGCTAAAATCTGTGCCTCTAGTGATTTGGACGAATATCTTATTTCTTCCCTGAAATCCCAAGGTGCTAAAATTGATATCTGGGGAGTAGGAACTAATTTGATTACTTCCAAAGACTGTCCTTCTTTTGGTGGTGTTTACAAACTTTCTGGTGTATGGGAAGAAGAAGGATTTGTTCCTAAAATTAAAGTATCAGAAAATCCTAAAAAAATTACAAACCCAGGAAATAAAACGGTTTACCGAATTTATCAAAAAGATACTCATATGCTGCGGGCAGATGTTATTTCTCTTGCCTCTGAACAAATAGATTCTTCCAAAGAGCTACTTCTTTTTGACCCGGTATCTACATGGAAAAAGACAAGACTAGCCCCTAATACCTATGTGGTGCGGGAACTTCTGGTTCCAATATTTAAAAATGGCAAATTAGTCTATCAATTTCCTTCCCTTAAGGATATCCAGTCCTACTGTACACAGGAAAAAGAATCTCTTTGGGAAGAAAGCCGGCGTTTGATAAATCCAAATGAAATCTATGTAGATTTATCTCAAGGACTTTTTGAATTAAAAAACCAGTTGCTTTTAAACCCATGATTTTTCGCTTTTGGCGAAGTAACCAACAAATACTGACCTTGAATATATTATAATAATAATGCCTATAGGGGTGTATACTTATGTCTTTTCAGATTTTGGTTAATAAAACACATCCTTTATCCCCTGACTATGTTCCTTTGGACTTAGTCTTAACTGAAGTTCCTTTTGAAGAGGAAGAATTTTTAGAGAAAAAACTATTAAGAAAAATGGCTGCCTCTGCCTTAGAAGAATTGTTTGCTCATGCATCCCGCCTTGGATATGCCCTTGTTGCCATATCTGGATACCGTTCCTACCAAAGACAACAGGAGATTTTTTCAACCCATGTGGAAAAATATGGTTTGGAATATGCCAGTCAGGTATCCGCAAAACCAGGATGCAGCGAACATCAGACAGGACTTGCCATGGATATTTCCCTGCCTTCTTTATCTTACAAATTACTTCCAGATTTTGGAGATACCAAGGAAGGACAATGGCTTGCAAAAAATGCTTGTCATTTTGGTTTTATCCTCCGCTATCCCGCTGATAAAGTTCATATTACCGGCTATACGTATGAACCATGGCATTTTCGTTATGTAGGTGTTCCATTAGCTACCCATCTGACCAAGTGTCATCTTGTGATGGAAGAAATTATGGAAGCATAGTAACAGTTCAGGTAGTCTCTGCACACCTTGCTGTGCAGGGACGTATGAACGTGTAAATTAAGTGTGGCTCACAGCAATTTACATGCGTTAGCTTGCTGTGAGCCGTAACAGGACAGCCCCTGGCTGAACTGTTACGAAGCATAAAAAACTCCCATAACTGTTCAGAACCATAAACAGTTATGGGAGTTTTTCTATTTTCTAACTACTTTTTCTTTTTATTTACTTTTTCTTCTTTCTGCATAGCTTCTGCTTTTTCTCTCATCTTTGCCATAAATCCTTTTTTCTTAGGTGCTGTTTCCAGATTCGAACGAAGCCCCTTTACATCCATGATATAAATTCCATTGATAACTGCCTTAATTTCCTTCTTTAAAGGAATTAAATCAAAAATTTTGTCATCACACATCATAGTTAAAATCTTTGGTCCAACCTTTACTTTTACCACCGGCACCTTAGAACGACGATAAATCTTTGGTGTCTGTTCTAATACAATCTTAGGCAGATTTGCATCTTTCAGACGCATTCTCTTTTTATCAATTACAAGCATAGATTGAGTTTGTGCTCCTGCCTTCATCTGTTCCTGTGTACTTTGTGAACGTTCCTGCATCTCTTTTCCTTTTCGGTATAAGAAAAAACATCCTATACCTAATGCAATCACAATAACTAGTACGATTATCATCCACCAACTCATATATGTACCTCCTCTATTTCCATTTAATCTTTCCTGCAAAGTAACTGTTCAGAACCGGAAACAGTTACCCTGCAAATTTCAAAAACATAACAGTTCAGCTGGGGGCTGACCTGTTACGAATAGTTACAAATCAAATTACATCATGCTATTGTAACATAAATTAATCCATATTTTCAAGCATTTGCTTCATAATATTTTGCATATAGGCACCTATAAATTTTTTTTCGTCTTTTTCCAAAGAATCCGGATATACTGGTGCTCCGTATACAACAGTAACTTTTATCGGACGAAACCACGCAAAATGATTTCCTACCACTTTATCTGTATTCTTCATAGCCACCGGAACAATGGCACATCCAGTCTTTGTGGATAATTTAAAACTGCCTTCGCGAAAAGGAAGTAATTCTTCTCCATGGTTTCTTGTTCCCTCTGGCATAATAAAAATAGAAAAACCTTCTTTAATCTGTTCAATTCCCTGTAAAATAACCTGAAACCCCTGTCTTCCGTCTTCTCTTTTTAAAAATAAACATTTTAAAAAACGCATCCATATTCTAATGAAAGGAACTCTGCCTAATTCATCCTTTGATATAAATCCTGTCAATGTAGGCACTGTACAATATCCCACCAGAATGTCCACATACGACCGGTGATTTCCAATATACATGATTGGCTCATCTTTTGGTACCTGTTCCACTCCTCTGCATTCTAATTTTACACCAGCAATACACAATATTATATACAAAACTCTTTTGACAATTGCCTGGGAAAATGCTACCTGTTTCTTTGGGTCTTTTTTCCCTAATAAATATGCTACCAGATACAATGGCAAGCTGATAATAAAAAAAATTGCTAATACAATTCCTATTAGTGCGATTCTCATACCATACTCTCCTTTCATATTTCTCTTTTGCTTTTAATCATTTGCAGATATTACTTTAATAACAATATTGCAATCTGCCACAAAATTATAATTAATTTCTAATCCATATTGCAAAATAACAGCCATAGAATCTTCTGTTTTAATTTTTTTTATCTTTGTTGTATCTAATCCCATCATCAATTCTCCATAAGGTGTATAATAACAACTTGTAGTTTTTTGCTTCTCCTCAAAAATCATATGTACCTGTGCAACACCACTTTTGCGAATCTCTACATGCCCATCCGCAATCACCAGCATAACTTTGGTAATCTCTTGATTTTCTTCATCTACTTCTTCATATTCCACAATCTGTTGTTGATTCTCTTCTTTATAGATACCTGCGGAAATTAATTCCACAGTATCATCCTCCCCTGAGCCCATTGTCTGCAATCCTTTTATTGATACAATTACATTCTTGGTCATTGCTGCCTCCTTTATACCTATCTTAATCTTTAGTGTAATGTCTTGCAGTCTGCAAATTTATCCTTCAAATATAGCTGGGATATTACAAAGACGTTACACTAGTTAGTATTGTTCAATATTCACATCATTAGTTTCCATAACTTTACAAGGTAAAATAGTATTGGCAAATGCCTTAAATTTCTCTGCACCATCACTTACATAAAACAAATGATCATTTTTCTGTGAAAGACGATCCAGTTGCTTTTCTTTTAATACCTTTTTTAGTGTAATTGCTGTTTCATAAGCGGGATTCACTAAATTCATCTTTTCTCCCACTACTTTACGCAAGGTATGACGAAGCAATGGATAATGGGTACAGCCAAGCACGATGGTATCCACCTCATATTCAATTAACTCGCTTAAATAACGATCTGCTATTTCAATGGTAACTGGATCGTACAACCAATTTTCTTCCACCAACGGACAAAATAAAGGACATGCCTTAGAATACACCTGAATATTTGGATTCAAATCTCTCAGATAGTGGGTATAAATATTACTATTTACCGTTGCCTCTGTGGCAATCACTCCCACTTTATCATTTTTAGTAGTTTCTGCGGCAGCGATAGCACCAGGCATTACCACACCAACAATTGGAATATCTATCTCTCTTTTTAGTTCCTCTAGTGCTAATGCACTTGCAGTATTACAGGCAACGACAATTGCTTTTACTTTCTTAGTCATCAAAAAATCTACAATCTGCTTAGAAAATTTAATAATAGTATCTTTGGATTTACTACCATAAGGTACTCTTGCGGTGTCTCCAAAATACACAATATTTTCATTAGGAATCTGACGCATAATTTCTCTTACTACAGTCAATCCGCCTACTCCGGAATCAAATACACCAATTGGATAATCCCTCATATCGTATCCTCCTATCGTGTCTTTGCCATAGACAATAACTTCTCTACTAATTCCGTTTTAGAAATTCCTTGTTCCTCCCAAAGCATTGGATACATACTGATACTGGTAAATCCTGGCAATGTATTAATCTCATTAAAAACAACTTCGTTGGTCTCTTTTTCCAAAAAGAAGTCTACCCTGGATAATCCAAACCCATCTACCGCTTTGAAAATAGCAACTGCAGCTTCTCTTATTTTTTCTTTCGCATCTCCTGGAAGTTCTGGTGAAATCACAGTCATAGAATCTGGATTGTTGTATTTTGCTTCGTAATCATAAAATTCTGCTGCTGATACAATTTCTCCAACACTGGAAGCTTTTACCTCCTCACCTCCAAGTACCGCACATTCAATCTCTCTTCCTACAATTGTTTCTTCTACCAAAATCTTTTTATCATGTTCTGCGGCATACTTCAATGCCTTTTCTAATTCTTCTCTATTACATGCTTTTGATACACCTTGGGAAGAACCGGCATTTGACGGTTTTACAAATACTGGATACGATAACTTTGTTTCCACTCTTTCTACAACTTCTGCCATATCCTTTAATTGCTCACTTCGCACTGGCACATAATCTGCTTGGCGAATATGAAGGGTATCTACAATAATCTTTGTATATAATTTGTCCATAGATACTGCTGATGCCAATACTCCACAACCCACATAAGGAATATGGGCAAGCTCCAAAAGACCTTGAACGGTTCCATCTTCTCCATATAATCCATGTAATGCCGGAAAAACAATGTCTACCTTTTCTTTTGTATAGCTATCCCCATCTATGTATACAATTCCCTGCCAAGATGCATCTGGAGAAATAAATGCGGTAGTGGAACTCTCTCTCCATGCTCCAGAGGTAATGTCCTCAACTTGCTCTACTTTTAACCATCTTCCATCTTTTGTAATACCTACCATGCGTATTTGATATTTTTCTTTGTTTATGCATGAAATAATAGTGGTTGCCGAAACACAGGAAATCTCATGCTCTGAAGATTGCCCTCCAAATAAAACGACTACTGTTTTCTTGCTCATTTTCTTTTTCCTTTCTAACTGCTATCCTCTTAATTATTCTTTTCCATAAATTTTATTGTAACCTTTTTAGAAAAAATAATCAATCCCTTTCCACCATTCTGCGATTTTCCATTTATATTCTATTTTATCCTCTTCCTGTAAACTTTCATATTCTTCTTTTGTTAAATTTTCTTGTAATTTTTCCTTTGCACTATCAGGCACCACTGTATAACTTTCATCAATCATACAAAGACTTGGAAACATAACACACCACCAGTTTTTTCCCTCAGCTTTGCCTATCTCTACCTGAAGAGTTTCATAAATTCCTTCTGGAAAAATAAATTCTCCATAAGATTTCACTGGAAATTGCTTTTCTGTAAGATATGCTCTTACTTGTTCTTTTACTCCTTCCTTTTTTAATGTTTGAAATGCCAGACTTTCTATTTCCTCTAAATTATCTTTTATAATCTCTCTTGCCTGCTCTTTGTCCTTTGCGGCTGTCAGTTTTTCTTGCATAAAGCATACAACTTCGTCTTTTACTTTTAATTTTATCTGCTGATCCTCCTCTTTATCACTGTCTGCCAGTACATGAAAGCGAATAATTTCATTGGCAATTCCCTGTTGAAGTAATCTTCCTTTCATATTACCAACTTCCATAAATGTGAAAATAATTCCTAAACAACATACCACCCATAATATCCATTTTTCTTTTTGATTTCTTTTATGTAACATATTTCTTATTCTCCTTTTCTGATTTTTCCATATTTTTTACTTGTTCAACCATTTCTATATTTGCATGGATGAACTGTTACAGTTACATATTCTTCCCATTTTCCTTTTCTTTATACTAGTGTTTTTTTTATAATTTTGTGCTATAATTGTATACAAAATACAAAACTATTAAAATATATGATTAAATGAATGGTAATTGCGAAACTCTCATTAGCTTAAATTATTTTGTGCAGATTTACATATCAAAGCTGGGTGCTTTCGAGACCGTCGGTACTTAGGTGCTGTTTTTTAGCACCTTATGTACCGTTACGGTTGAGAGCAGTGAAAACGTGCCTTGCGTTGATATGTGAACATTGCACAAAAACTCTATGAGTAAATTGAGTTTCGCAAATGCCTATGATTAAATGAATGGTAAAAGGAGTTTCTATGGAAAATTTAACAAAAAAAGCTTATGGAAAACTAAATCTTTCCCTAGACATTGTAGGAAAACGATCCGATGGATATCATCTTGTACGAATGATTATGCAGACTGTAAATCTATATGATGTACTGGAATTTACAAAAACAAAGGAATCTGGTATTATATTGACTACAAATCGTTCTGATTTGCCAACCAATCAAGATAATTTAATATATCGTGCTGCATCTTTACTTATGAAAAATTATTCTATACAGCAAGGAGTCCGCATACATTTAGAGAAGCATATTCCTGTTGCCGCAGGTATGGCTGGCGGAAGTGCCGATTGTGCCGCTACTTTATCTGGCATCAATACACTTTTTTCTTTAGGTCTATCTACAGAAGAATTAATGAAATTTGGTACCAGTCTGGGTGCAGATGTGCCATACTGCCTTCTTGGTGGAACTGCTCTTTCTGAAGGAATTGGTGAAATTCTAACACCTCTTCCGGATGTACCTCCTTGTAAGGTATTACTGGTAAAACCAGATATTGATATTTCAACAAAATGGGTATATACCACCTTAGACTGGAAAAGTCTTACTTTTCATCCAGATGTAGATGGAATGATTGCTAATCTCCATACCAGAAATTTAACTGGAATTACCAGCAAACTGTCAAATGTGTTGGAAACTGTCACCATTCCAGCACATCCAATTATTCAGGAGATTAAAGAAACCATGCTGGAACTTGGTGCTGATAACTCCTTAATGAGCGGCAGTGGTCCTACTGTCTTTGGTTTATATTCAGATAAAATCCTTGCCCAAAGTGCTTATCAACAATGCATTACCAGGTTTCCAAATTATCAGATAGAACTTGTAGACTTTGTTAACCGCCAAGTCATACAAGAATAGAAAGGGTGTGATTCTATGAAGGAGAAAAAAAATGATATTGCGTGGGAACATCTTACCATATCTACGAATGATTATCTTCCATTACGGGATGTTGTATTTCAAACTATTCGTCAAGGCATTCTTCATGGTGTGCTCCCCCCAGGACAACGCCTTATGGAGATTCAACTCGCCAAACATCTGGGTGTTAGCCGTACTCCTGTACGAGAAGCACTACGAATGTTGGAATTAGAAGGACTTGTGGTAACCATTCCCCGCCACGGTGCAGAAGTTGCAGAAATTACGCAAAAAGACCTACAAGATGTTCTGGAAGTCCGTTGTGCCCTGGAAGCTCTTGCTGTGGATCTAGCCTGCATGGCAATTACAGAAGAAGAACTTCAATCTCTTCGTGCAAATACGGATAAATTTGGAAAACTGATAGAATCAGGCAATATTTCTGCTTTGGCGGAATGTGATGTAGCATTTCATGATATTATTTTTTCTGCTACCCACAATAACCGGCTGGTTCAACTTTTAAGTAATCTTAGCGAACAGATGTATCGCTATCGTTTGGAATATCTGAAAGATAAAGAAGTACATCCTGTTTTATTACAAGAGCATAAAGAAATTATTACTCATTTAGAAAAAAGGGATACCACAAAAGCAAAAGAAGTCATTACCCGACATATCAATAAGCAATATGAGGATGTAATTAAAAATTTAAAAAAGGTGGAATAGACAAATAGCTTTTGCAAAATTATTTATTTTGCAAAAGCTTATTTGCCATAAAAAATTACTATTTTACATCTTTTAAAATATCACAAAAATCAAAGGTTGCAAAATAATCTTTTGGAGTTTCTGCACGACGAATCATTTCTACCGATCCATCCTCCTTTAATAATAATTCTGCGGACTTTAACTTACCATTGTAATTGTATCCCATAGCAAATCCATGGGCTCCTGCATCATGTATTACCAAATAATCTCCTATGTCAATCTTTGGTAGCATACGGTCTACTGCAAATTTATCATTATTCTCACACAATGATCCGGTTATATCATACTTATGGTCACAAGCCGCATCTTCTTTTCCTAAAACAGTAATATGATGATATGCTCCATACATAGCAGGACGCATTAAGTTTACTGCACAAGCATCTACACCTATATACTCTTTATAAATATGCTTTTCATGAATTGCCTGAGTTACCAAATGTCCGTATGGTGCAAGCATAAAACGGCCTAATTCTGTAAAGATAGATACATCTCCCATTCCTGCTGGTACTAATACTTCCTCAAATGCTTTTCTTACACCTTCACCAATTACCATAATATCATTAGGTTCTTTATCTGGAGTATACGGAACACCTACTCCACCAGATAAATTAATATATTTGATATCAGCTCCTGTTGCCTCTTTTAACTCTACTGCTAATTCAAACAAAATCTTTGCAAGTGTTGGATAGTATTCATTACTTACTGTGTTACTTGCAAGAAAAGAATGAATACCAAATTTTTTGGCACCAAGTTTCTGTAACCTCTTAAATGCATCTATCATCTGTTCCTTTGTAAGACCATACTTTGCATCTCCCGGATTATCCATAATATCTGTTCCAAGTGTAAATGTTCCACCTGGGTTATACCGGCAGAAAATAGTCTCTGGAATTCCTGCTGTTTTTTCTAAAAAATCAATATGTGTATAGTCATCTAAATTAATATATGCTTTTACCTCTTTTGCCTTTTTGTATTCTTCTGCAGGTGTCACATTGGAAGAGAACATAATGTCTCCCTCTCCAAATCCCAATGCTTCTGACATCATCAATTCTGTCATAGAAGAACAATCTGTTCCACATCCTTCTTCTTGTAAAATTTTCAGCAAAAACGGATTCGGAGTTGCCTTTACCGCAAAAAATTCTTTAAATCCTTTGTTCCAGGAAAATGCTTCTTTCAACTTTCTTGCATTCTCTCGAATTCCCTTCTCATCATAAATATGAAAAGGAGTAGGATATGTCTTTACAATCTCTTCAATCTGTTCTTTTGTCACAAATGGTATTTTCTTCATAGTATTTTTCCTTTCTCTTACACAATCTGGTAAGTATTACTCCCCTCCATAAAAAGAGTAATAACATTCTTTTGCTATTATAACAAACGTAAAAAATAATGTAAAGATATTGTTACTGGTTACTGTTAATCACTCTTGCGGTTTTCTTTTTTCTATGCTATTCTTGATGGTAGAATATAGAAAAGAGGATATAAATATTATGATAAAACTAGGAAAAACACAGAATCTACAGGTTGCCAGACATTCAGACTTTGGTGTATATTTATTTGATCCAGATGCATCCAAAGAAGACCAAGTTCTTCTCCCAAAAGGCCAGGTTCCTGAAGGTTTGGATGTAGGTGATAAAATTTCTGTCTTTGTATACAAAGATTCCGAAGATCGTTTCATCGCTACAACTGCCACACCTGCTCTGGAATTAGGTCAAATCGCTCTGCTACCGGTTGCACAAGTCACAAAAATTGGTGCCTTTCTACGCTGGGGATTGTCAAAAGATTTGCTGCTTCCTTTTAAGGAACAGACCAAAGAAGTAGCACAAGAGGAAGACGTACTTGTTGCTTTATACATAGATAAGACGAATCGTCTTTGTGCAACTATGAAGATATATGAATTTTTATCTACAGATTCTCCATACCAAAAAGAAGATATGGTAACTGGGCGGGTATATGAAACTAGTGGTAATTTCGGTGTATTTGTAGCAGTAGATAACCAATACTCTGCTTTAATTCCAAGGCAGGAAATCTTTACCCCCCTTTATCCGGGTATGGAAGTTACCGCCAGAGTTGTTAATGTAAGAGAAGACGGCAAACTTACCCTTAGCTTACGCGAAAAGAGTTTTATACAAATGGATGAAGATGCAAAAATCATTTACGAACGCTTATGTTGCAGTCCGAAAGGAATGCTTCCCTTTCATGATAAAACAGATGCCGAAATAATAAAAAGAGAGTTCCATCTCAGCAAAAATGCCTTCAAACGTGCCATTGGCAGATTAATGAAGGAAAATAAAATCCGTATTGAAAAAGATGGTATTTATCTACTATAATTCACAAAAAGGAAGATGGATATTAAAACAGACTCCATCTTCCTAACTCACAAGCTTTTATTTCTTTTCCAACATCTCTAATGTTGCAAACAATACATCCTTTTGCAAAGGTTTTGGCAATAAAAATTTTAATCCAAGTGCTTTCACATCATTCATGAGATTTGCATCAAACAAAGAACTTAACATAATAATTTTAATATCTTTATTCTCTTTGAGCAAAATCTCTGCTGTCTCCAATCCATCAATCCCCGGCATAATAATATCCAAAATAATAACATCGGGCTTCAATTCATGGTACATCTCTATTCCTTCTTCTCCTGATCTAGCACTGCCAATCACCTCATAATCACTGCCATCTATCATATCCTTAAGCTGATAATAAACAAATGGCGAATCATCAACTACTAATACAGACTTCTTCATAAAGATCCTCCCTTCTGCTTTTTCATTACACAACTAAGATGTTAAAAATCACATTCATAACCCATATCCATTCGCATTTTCCCATACGCCGATTGAAAAAAAACTGTACACTGTTGAGGAAATTTCTCCTTATCCTCCCAACACGCTGGTCCTACTAATGGAACGGTCAGACGTGAAGTCTTTCCTGACAAATTATTAATCTTTGTTAATGCATGCCCAGAAATTATGTTTATAAATTCTCCAATCATTAGTTCTTTCAGTTCTTCTTTGCTTGAGATATTCTTCGCCATAGCAAGAAATACCGCCTGCTCAAAATCCTTATCCATAGAAAAGAACAAGGATGCCCGAAACGTTCCCACTGATTGTATCTTCACATTCTGAGCACTTTGAAACTCTTTTTCTTCTTCATTGTACTCTAAAGAAAATCCTGTAATTTTTTCTGACACAGATGTAAAGCTGTCTACAAACATGTGACATACATCTTCATGTACACTCCGCATATCTGCACCGCCTTTCCATATACGATACAACTTAATATTATATTGTTCAACTACTACTTTTCGTACCTAATACAAGATGCCAAACTTCACTACAAGTAACTTTTTTCTTTAACCCAGAAAACGCATTTTTCCATCTGCACTGCCTGTTTTCTTCTTTTGTACTGCTGGTTCTTTTTTTGTCTGATACACATTACTTAAACTATCTTCCAATTGTCTTTTACACTTCTGGCAAAAACGTCCTGTCTTAATCATTGCACCACATTTTTCACATTCAATACCCAGTTCAGAATTCTCCGAAAAACACAGTCTTTCCTCTCGTACCCACTGCTTAATCTGCTTAACGGATACATCATTCTCTTCTGCAACCTGATTAATATTTACACCTGGATTGTTATAAATATATTCTTTGACCTCCACAAACTTTTCTTCTATTTTCTTTGAACATGTTGGGCAAACAGGTATACCTCCTATGTAATTAAACAACTTTCCACAGTCTTTACAATTTCTTACTTCCATAGCAACCCCTCTTTCCTTCTGTATAAACAATCTTATAGTTAATATCAATCCTCAATTATTATTACTTTCCCTAAAAAAGAATCTTTCACTAATATCCACTACCAATACACAATACTCCAAAATATACTTCTTTGATACCCTGCTGTTTTAACGCTTTTGCACATGCATTAATGGTACTCCCTGTAGTATATATATCGTCTATTATTACAACACGTTTCATATTACACTCTGCTCTTTTCCACTTTTCTGAAACAGCAAATGCTCCTTGCAGATTCTGTATCCTTCCTTTATCATCCAACTGTTTTTGGGCTATTGTCTTCTTGGTGCGTATCAGTAAATCGTCAACTACGGGTATATCAAGTCTCTTTCCTATCTGGTTTGCTATTACTGCAGCCTGATTGTATCCTCTTTCTATATATCTGGTCCAATGTACCGGAACCGGAATACATGCATCTGGCTCCAAATTTGTAAGGGCATCTCCATACATCCTTACAAATTCTTCGCCATAAAATTCTCCATATTCTTTTCGGTTATGATACTTAAACATAGCAAGAGACTGTTTCATCTGAGAAGAATAATTCCAAAGTGCAACACCACTTTCAAAATAAAATTCCTTTCGGCTACAATCATAGCAATACTCAGCTTCTTCCTGTGCAATTGCTTTGCTACAACACTTACAACGAGGTTCGTCAATATATTCCAGTTCCTCATAACAGTTATCACATGCCAGTTTCTGATTTCCCTTGATAATTTCCCCACAAAGAGGACATCTTGGGGGATATATCAAATTCCATATCTTTTTTGCAATCTGAGCCATATATCTCCTTTAGTGCTTGATTAATCAAATAATTTTTCCGGATATACACCTTGTTCTACTAGTTTTCTTAATGCGGCTTTTACCACATCTTTATCTTCCTGATAAGTAACTCCAAACCATTTATCTGGTGTATCCAACACAGTTACCTGTGCAGAACCTTCCTTGATTAAGTCATCTACAATACCTGGCAATAAATATTCTGCCTTTTGTTCATTTCCTTTAATTCCTGCTAAAAACTGGGCAAAACGCATATCCAGTTCATTAATAAAATCAGCGGTGAAACCCCACATATTCATAGATACTGGCTGTTCTAACGACAAGGTTAATTCTTTTCCATTCCTTACTGCTTTTGCATGATCGCCAGATTGGGTAATTTCAAAAGTCTCTTGTACATCCTGCAATACATGACTCTCATTTACTTCACAGACACCTCTGGTTACCGTTCCATTATCACTAAGGGTATTTCCTAACCGAAATCCTGCCATACAGAAATTGTATTTCTTATCACATGGTTCTGGATTTTGTAAATATGCATTGACCTTAACAAAAGCTTCTTTTCCATAATAGTCATCTGCATTAATTACCACAAACGGTCCATCAATCACACCCTTACAGCATAGTACCGCTTGCCCGGTTCCCCAAGGTTTTTCTCTTCCTTCTGGGACAGAAAAACCTTCTGGCAAATCTGACATTTCCTGAAAAACATACTCTGTTTCTATCTTTTTTGCAATATGATTTCCAATCACCTCTTTAAAATCTTCTTCTATATCTTTTCGTATAATAAACACTACTTTTTGAAACCCGGCTGCAATTGCATCATATACGGAATAGTCCATAATAATTTCGCCACTTGGTCCCACCGGTTCCAACTGTTTCACACCTCCAAACCTGCTTCCCAAGCCTGCAGCCATGATTACCAATGTTGTCTTTTCCACTGTGTATATCCTCCTTATACCATTGATTCCACATCTAATCATTTTAGAAAGACTATCTTCATCTTATAAGAATTCGTGTCTTTTAAACAATTTTAATTCTATTCATTTTCTAAATAGCCACCAGATCTTTATACTATTATATCAAATTATTACTAAGTTTGCACTATATTTTTTCCCCATTTAGCAACTCTAATTCCTGAAGCCTTGTATGAAGAGATGAACATCTTTTTTGTTCATTAACATTAGCAATCATTTGCTGTACCATCTCATTACTTCCAACTATGGTAACACATTTTTTTGCCCTTGTTACCGCAGTATACAACAAGTTCCGGTTAAACAGCATCCTTGGTCCTGTCAAAATAGGCATAACAACTGCAGGATATTCACTTCCTTGGGATTTATGAATGGTAATTGCATAAGCATGCTCCAACTCATCCAATGCTTGAAACCCATATTCTGTCATTTTTCCTTCTTCATACTCCACAGTAAGAGTCTCTGCAAATAAATTAATTTCCCTTATGATACCACAGTCTCCATTAAAAACTCCGGTTCCTGCATCCTGGGTAATACCATATTTACTTTTAATTTCCCATGCAAGCTGGTAATTATTTTTTATTTGCATAACCTTATCTCCTTCCCGGAAGATCCGCTGCTTATATTCTTTCTCCTTCTTGTTGGTACTCCGGGGGTTTAAATATTCCTGTAAAATCTGGTTCAGCCGTTCTACTCCCAATTCTCCTTTTCTCATAGGAGTAAGTACCTGCACATCATAAACACCAGCATCCACATATTTAGGCATCTTGTCTCTTACAAGTTGTATAATAACACTAATGATGTTTTGTACCCGTTCTCTTTGTAACAAAAAAAAGTCTCTGCTTTTATTATCTAAAACCAAATGTTCTCCCCGGTTAATTTTATGTGCATTCATAATAATATCGCTCTGGGCTGCCTGTCGGAAAATTTTTGTAAGCTTTACCATAGAAAAGCAATGAGAAGAAATCATATCTTTCAATACATTGCCAGGTCCTACTGAAGGCAGTTGATTTACATCTCCCACAAAAATAATCCTGGTACCTACCACAATTGCTTTTAGCAAAGATTGTAACAAACTAATATCCACCATAGACATCTCATCCACAATAACAACATCTGTCTCCAATGGATTCTCTTCATTTCTCTCAAAATGCATTCTTTGATTCTCATCTTCCACATTTCCACTTAATTCTAATAACCGGTGAATAGTCTGGGCTTCTTGTCCGGTTGTCTCAGACATTCTTTTTGCCGCTCTTCCTGTTGGTGCCGCCAAAAGAATATCTAATCCTTCCTGTTGAAAAAATTGTATAATTGCATTAATGGTTGTCGTTTTACCTGTACCCGGTCCACCAGTAATAATTAGTAATCCATTTCGTGCTGCCTCTAGCACTGCAGTCCTCTGCATGGAATCCAGTTCCATTTTCATCTGGTTCTCCAGTTTATCCATAAGCTGATCAAATTTCTTTTCTGTATAAGAGTAGGGCACATTCAAATCCATAAGCATTCTTGCACAGTTTAATTCTGTATAATAATAGTAAGAACTGTATATTTGCCGTTCCCCACCTTCTTCTTTCATAACAATCTGTTTATTCATTACCATATCTGTAAGATGGTGTTCAATTAGTTCTGGTTTAATTAGGAGGAGTTCCTCTGTTTTTTTGTTCAATATTTCTTCTGGCAGATAAGTATGTCCCTGTCCAGCAGCCTCCTTTAATACATGCAGTACACCTGCTTTAATTCGGAAATCAGAATCTGTACCAATTCCCACTTTTCTTGCAATTTCATCGGCAGTCTTAAAACCAATTCCTGCAATATCTTCTGCCAGCTTATATGGATTCTGTTTCATTACCTCATACATTCTCATGCCATATTTTTCATGAATCTTCACCCCAAGACTCAACGAAATTCCATATTGCTGTAAAAACAACATCGCATTTCTTAATTCTCTTTTTTCTTCAAATTGTATGGCAATTTCCTTTGCAATTCTGTCACTAATTCCCTTTATCTCTGTCAATCGTTCTGGTTCTTCTTCAATCACACGGAAAGTATCTTTCTTAAATTTTCTTACAATTCTTGCTGCAAGTGCAGTTCCAATTCCTTTTATTGCTCCTGAACCCAGATATTTTTCCATAGAAACCATATCAGATGGCTCCTTCACTTCATAGGATTCCACCTTAAGTTGTTCTCCATATACAGTATGTTCTATATATTTACCTTGCACACATAAGAACTCACCTTCATCAATATAAGAAAAAGTTCCTACACAAGTCATCTCAATATCTTCATTCACCAAACTAAGTACAGTATATCCATTCTCTTCATTCCGAAAAACAATCCTTTCTACATAACCTTCCAGTGTTTCCAATTCCTCATCCAAGTGCTCTTTCTCCTTCTCTAACATTTCATTTTTTGAAAGTACATTCCTTTTAAGCAAGCAAATCTCGTGATATATCAATAATCTGATATGCCACGAGATTCCTTTTTCTATTATTTTTTTATGCACCATTTACATTCCATTTCTCTTCATAGATTCATACAATGTTTGTGCTATTCCTAGTTCACCACGATCAGAGAGCATCTGTGCACACTCTTGTATCATGTTATCTCCAAAGTATTCTATATATTGATTTTCTTCTTCATCTTCATCTTTTATTGTTTTCTTTGCTTCTTTTAAGACCTGCTCAATAAAATATGCCTCAAAACTTTTACAAGCTTCCAATAATTCTTCATCGGATGCATTCTCTACATTTATATTATCCAAAGTATTAACCAGCTTATCTGCTGATGTAGTATTTGTAGCAGGTGTATTACCATATATGGAATTGAAATCATAATAAGATGAAGTGATATCTCCTATACTACTCATATTAGCATCTCCTATCTGTTACTATTTATATATTTCATGAAAGAAAGGTATTCTATCCTCTTAGATTGTTTGCTTGCTGCAACATCTCATCGGAAGCAGTAATTGCCTTAGAGTTCATCTCGTAAGCTCTTTGTGCAATAATCAAATTCACCATTTCATCTGCTGCTTGCACATTAGATCCTTCCAAATACCCTTGTAAAACAGAACTTGGTGTAAGTTCTCCGTCGGTCCATTCTTCTCTTGGCACTCCTGAAGCTTCTGATTCTTTAAAAAGACTATCTGAGACTTTAAATAATCCAGAAGGATTGTTAAATTGTATTAAACCAATCTGTATTCCTATTCTCTGCATATTATTTGTCTCATCAGGATACATCAGATTTCCAGAGGAATCAAACTCCAGCAATGCTGTATTATAATTCATTCCCACTGTAATCTTCTCACCATTGGTATCCAATACCGGATATCCTTCAGAAGTTGCCAAAGTCATTCCATCGGTGTCAACAGACATCTTTAACGAACCATTTTTGGTATATCCAATACTGCCATCTGGTAATTGTACTTGAAAAAAGCCTTCACCATCAATAAAAAAATCAAAAGCACCATCTGTAGTAAGCAAATTTCCTGGTGTAAATTGTGATGTGATTGCTCCACTTTTTACTCCAAGTCCTACCTGTACCGGAATTGGTTTCACATCACCTTCACTATCATAACTAGTTCCTTGTATGGTTTGATACAACAAAGATTGGAATTCTACTTTTTCTGTCTTATATCCTGTTGTATTAATATTTGCTAAGTTATGTGCAATTGTATCTACATTAGTCTGTTGTGCCTTCATTCCTGAAGCCGCAGTCCATAATGAACGTAACATCTGCCTCTCCTCCTATTCCTATCCTGTTTTAGTCTTTTTTACGGTCTTGCACAGCGGAGTGTGCAAGACCTGCCTGAACAGTTACCTTATCCTACTCTACCAACGGAATTACATGATGCCTCTAACATATTATCTACGGTCTGCATCACTTTCTGGCCAGCTTCGTATGCTCTTGTAATGGTAATCATATCAACCATTTCTGAAACAACATTTACATTAGAAGCTTCTGTATACCCCTGATTAATCAATCCGGTTGCCGCTTTTGTAGTTGCTCCGTCTACCGTTTGATATAAGTTATCTCCATATTTTTCAATATAATCATAATCCTCAAAATCTGTTAACAATATAGTGTCTATGTATTCCCCATTGGCATAAATTGCACCGGTTTTATCAATAGAAATGGTTGCATCCACTGGTACTACAATATCTCCGCCTTCGCCCTGTAGATGGTTACCATTTACATCAACTACATATCCATCTTGTGTCATTTTAAAACAACTGTTACGTGTATAACGCTCTACATCCTGTCCACTTCTTGTAGGACAACGCATAGTAAAAAAGCCGTCTCCTTCAATTGCCAAATCAAATGTATTTCCAGTCTCTACCAACGATCCCTGACCATAATTGGTATATACTTCTCCAATTTTCACCCCAAGAGACATTTCACCAATTGCTTGATTGTTATATCCCACAGAATTATCCCGGATCTTAATTGTAAGTACATCATCAAAAGACTGGCTGCTTACACTCTCTTCCTTATAGCCTACTGTTGCTGAATTTGCTAAGTTATTAGAAATTACATCCAAACGTTTCTGCTCATTCACCATACCGGTATATGCAGTATATAATCCTCTTACCATTCTCTTCCTCCATCTTTGCTTCTGCTCATTCAGAATCTCTACATGAATGATACCCTTCTGGAAATCTACTTGTCTTTGTTTTGATTCCTCTCAAATATGTTTACATTTAATTATATATCGTACTATTTCTTAAAATACTTTACCCTTTTTTCACAAAAGCTGCCTTTTAAAACATACTCCAAGCCTATGTTTTGCCAGCAGCTTATTTGATACTTTATCTTCAATTATTTTTCTTTTTCGTCTCTTTTTCCACCTAAGAACTCTACGAATTTACCAGTTCCAATTGCCACTACTGTCATAGGATCCTCTGCTGTCATGGTTGTAATACCTGTTCTGGATTCAATCAACTCTTCTAGTCCACGAAGCAGGGCACCACCACCTGTTAATACAATACCTCTATCTGCAATATCTGCGGACAATTCTGGTGGAGTTTTTTCTAAAACGGCATGTACTGCCTCTACAATTTGTGCAGTTGCTTCATGAAGTGCTTCTTCTGTCTCATCAGAAGTAACTGTAATGGTCTTTGGTAAACCAGTTACAAGATTTCGTCCTCTTACATCAATACTCTCAGTCTCTTCTCTCTTATAAGCATTACCAATCTTTATTTTAATATCTTCTGCTGTTCTCTCACCAATCAAAAGATTGTGTTTTTTTCTCATATAACGTACAATTGCTTCATCAAAATTATCCCCAGCAATTTTAATAGAAGTGCTTACAACAGTTCCTCCTAAAGAAATAACCGCAATATCTGTAGTTCCTCCTCCAATATCCACAATCATATTTCCACATGGTCTGGAAATATCAATTCCAGCTCCTATTGCAGCCGCTATTGGTTCTTCAATAACTTCTACATCTCTTGCACCTGCATGAATCGTTGCATCTTCCACTGCTTTTTTCTCTACCTGTGTGACACCACTCGGTACACAGACACTGATTCTCGGCTTACGGAAACGCATTTGTTTTCCCATTGCTTTTTGGATAAAGTAACGAAGCATTTTCTCTGTAATATCATAATTGGAAATAACACCCTGTCTTAATGGTCTTACTGCCACAATATTTCCAGGCGTTCTACCTAACATCAATCTTGCTTCTTCTCCAATTGCTTTAATTTTATTAGTATTGCGGTCAAATGCCACAACAGATGGCTCCTTTAACACAACACCTTTTCCCTTTATATAAACCAGAACACTTGCTGTTCCCAAATCAATTCCCATATCGCTTCCAATCATAGTACTACTCCTTTCTTGTCTTTCCAATTTCTCTTTGTCGCATATTCGCTACAAACCTATCAAATGGTTGCTCTTCTCTTTCGATACAAATCTGTAACAATTCAGAATATCTGCACATTCTTCTATGTTTCAAAAAATGCATAAATCCTTATATTTTATAAGGTATTCACGCATTACTTATTGCTTTCTTCATTCTAATCTTCCATTATGCCAATTATTCACGACTTATATTGCAAACATGAATAATCTTGGATTATTGTGCCTATTTACGCATTCCTATTTATTATATACATATTCCTAATAATTTTCAAAGGTATTTTATAAAAAAAAGTTTTTTCTGACTAATATACAATTTTTTCCGATATTTGCCCTGTTTTTTGGCTAAACTGTATGGGCAGGCAAAGCAGCAGCCCAGTTACTATTCACTCACAAGCTTGGTACTTGCTGTCAAGCTATGTGCCACGAACATAGAACAGCCAAGAATCCAGCCTTTCACCAAAGGCGAATTACAAATAGGCTGAATGTATATCAAGTAATTATCCTATTTACAAAAATCACCTACATAAGTTACAATATATTAGTAGCTTTTTTAGATTCTGCTACACATTTTGTAACAGTTCAGCCATGTCATTCATATTTTGCCAGAATATACATCATGACTAAAAATATTATAAATTGGCTGGCAAAATATTCATGTATGGCGTTAAGCATATAAAAGTATATGTACAAATTGCCCTTTGTGAGCAAGCTCCCTCGTGCAATTTGCACATATACTTTTGCATGGCTGAACTGTTACCACATTTTATCAAAAAGGAGTTTTATTTATGCTTTTATCCCCCAATCCATTATATAGAGAAATCAAAAAAATCAGTGGTTACCATAGTCTGCTTATTGCCCGTTATTTTTTATTGCTTTCCTGCTTGGCTGCATTCTTTTACTATTTTGCCCACCATTACGGACTATATTGTACATACATTGCCATTGTCTCTCTTTTGGCTCCCAGCATTTTAGAACACACCCTGCAAAATAAAAAACCAAATTCACATACTGTTATATTGCCCACCCTAAAGAAAAGCTATGCTTATGATTCCAAAAAATATATCTGCCAACTGATTACTTTTTGGCTATCGAATATATTACTGATTACATGGCAGTTTTCCACAGTTTTGCATCCAACTCCTCATTTTATTGCAAATTATTTTCCATCCTTTATATTATTGGGTAATATAGTAATTTATTTATTTTTATTATATTATTACCAAATCAAACTGCATTCCCAATTATTAAACAACCGATGGTAATCCATCGGTTGTTTAAATTACTCAATATTCTCTATGCTCTGTGTTAATCTCTGGGAATTTTCTGTCACCTCTGGTTTTGTGACATTTTCTGTAGGCTCTGGCACAGGTGTAGGCGTTGCTTCTAATGGTGCTTCTGTAGCTGCCGCATCTTCTGTTGGTTCTATTTCTGGTTCTGTTGTTTCTTCTGGAGTCTCTGTTCCATCCGGCTTTGACTCAAATATTTTTTCTCCATGTTCATTATGATATCCTCCATAGGATACTCCATAGCTTTGTGCCACTTGCCTTCCAATACTTCCAAATACATCATATATTTGCTCTGTTTTTGCCTCCATATCTACAATAGCAATTCCCAAGGATGCCTGTAGCGAAAGAGATGGTGCCTGATATATCAACTGACAGGTTCTGCTCTCTGATAACTTTACACACATGTCTGTTGCTTTACTACTATATACATCTGCATCCGTTCCCAAAACAGATACCATACTTGAAAAGTTTTGATTTTCTTCCTGCCATTCCATGGAATCCATCTTGGAATAGGTTCCAGCAGTAATATCATATACATCCAGTTCTGTATTGCTGGATGCCGCCCCATACCAAGCGATCTTTGTTCCTTCCTGATTCACACTGACAGTTTCCAAAGTCCACATATTGGGAAACTGGTATCTCTTTGCCGGAATTTGAACAACAAGCTGCCTGCTGGAAAGATTATATCCCAGAATCCCAAAATTCCCATGAAAAATTACAAGATTATCAGAAACATAATCTAACCGCACACCATCTTCATTTCCCATTTGGGCAAGAAAGGTTAAAGCATTTGTTAACTTTTGAGACTTTTGTGCTTTTTGTCCATCTTTCTTTTTACCGCCAGAATTCTTTGTTCCTTCCTGCTTGTGTGCTTCTTCCTTTTTAGAAGGAGTACTGCTTGGTACATTTATGTTTGTGGGTTCGATAGTATTTTCTGCTACTGTTCCAATAGAATCCCTTTGCTGTCTTAAGGTTCCACTGAACAAATATCCTGCTGTAACCAACACAATTCCTGCTGCAAGTCCTGCTGTAATCTGCAATATCTTTCTTTTGTCTTTCTCTAAAAATATTACTTTTTCTTCATGATATTCCATTTTCTCCGTCTCGTAGCTTTCTTCCTCCATCCATTCCTGTTCTTGTGTCTCTGGAGTCTTGCTTTGATATCGTTCTAATGCCATTTTTTTTGTTCGCTCTACCAATTCGGGACTTGGATGTATTTCATCATAATGTTTTTTATAATCTTCTTTAAACATCAAACTCCACTCCTTTCAATAGTTGCTTTAACTTCCGCCTTGCCCTTGTTAGCTGTGTCCGAATGGTAGACTCTTTTTCATTCAAAGCCTGACTTATCTGCAAAATTGATAATTCTTCATAGTAAAATAAATGAATTACTATCCGGTATTTTTCAGGTAATTTGTTAACTGCCTCACTTAAGCTTCCTTCCTCCTGTACCGTATCTGTATAGACCAATGTATTTTCCAGTTCTTCTTTCATTTCATCTGTTTTGCTATACCATGAGCTTTTCAGTATAGATTTACACTGATTGATGGTAACCCGTATTAACCATGCTTTTTCGTGTTCATTACTTTGAAATTTATCATAATGTTGCAACCACTTTATAAATACTTCCTGAAAAACATCATCTGCATCACTTCCATTTTTCATCTGGTTCATTGCTATCCGGTAAACCATATCTCCGTACTTTTTTATTGCAGCATCAAAACATTCCTCCAGAGTCTTTCCTTTGTTGTCCATTTTTCCTCCTTCATTAGTAATACTCTTTATCTAGCCAAAAAGCTACACTTTTTTTAAAAACGAAAATCCCTCTTTCCTTCTTCAATAAAACAAACTCTTTCTGTTGCAATCTTTTTAACCTGCTCATTGGTAATTTTTTCTAATTCCCTTTGAATTAATGCCTCACCAATTTTTCTGGTTTCTTCTCCTGCATAATCTACTAAATATTCTTTCAATGTCATAAGTGCATTGGGATGGCAACAGTTGATAATCTGCCCTGATTTACATAAAGACATAAATCTGTCTCCAGTTCTTCCTTCCCTGTAGCAGGCAGTACAAAAACTTGGAATATATCCAGCCTTCATAAGCCAGTTCACCACTTCATCCAGAGTTCTTTGATCGGATACATCAAACTGCTCTGTATCATGAGGTCTCTCCTCCTCCTGATATCCACCTACACTGGTTCTGGAACCTCCAGATATCTGTGACACACCAAGACGTATGATTTTCTCTCTCAATTCTGCAGATTCCCTGGTAGAAATAATCATTCCTGTATATGGTACAGCGAGACGGATGCATGCTGTAATCTTGCAAAAAATATCATCACTAATTCCATTATCAAATTGTGCGGGATCTATATCATTTGCTTTCTTTACTCTAGGAACGGAAATAGTATGAGGTCCCACTCCATGTACTGCCTCTAAATGTTCTGCATGCATCAATAGTGCTGCAAATTCATATTTATATTTATCCAGTCCAAATAAAACTCCAAGTCCTACATCATCAATTCCACCCTCCATGGCACGATCCATAGCTTCTGTGTGATAGGCATAGTTATGCTTTGGACCAGCGGGATGAAGCTTTTCATAAGATTCTTTATGATAAGTTTCCTGAAACAAAATATAAGTTCCAATTCCTGCCTCATGAAGCTTTTTATAATTTTCTACAGTAGTAGCTGCAATATTTACATTTACACGACGGATGGCTCCATTTTTATGTTGAATACTATAAATAGTCTTAATACATTCTAAAATATATTCTATTGGATTATTCACAGGGTCTTCTCCAGCCTCAATGGCAAGTCTCTTATGCCCCATATCCTGTAGAGCAATCACTTCCTTACGGACTTCTTCCTGGGTGAGTTTCTTTCTTGGAATATGTTTATTTTGTATGTGATATGGACAATATACACATTTATTTACACAGTAATTAGACAAATATAAAGGTGCAAACATGACAATACGGTTACCATAAAATTCCTTCTTTATCTGCTCTGCCAAATCGTATATCTTTTCCACCTTATCCTGCATTTCACAAGCCAGCAGAACAGATGCCTCTCTGTGGGACAAACCCTTTTTTAATTCTGCTTTAGCAATAATAGCATCTATCAGTTCCACATTTTCTTTATTGGCTTCTGCATAAGCTAATGTTTCTTTTATCTCTTCATCGCAAATAAATTCTTCTGCTTTCAATGATTTTGGATTATACATATTCATTTCCCTTCTTCTAGCCTAAGTCCACGAAAGCGGTTCCATGCTGCATATACTTCCTGCTTTCTTGGTAAAACACAAAAACCTGCGGAGTATCCTTTTGGTATTATGTGAGAAAATCCTCTTTTCTCTATCTGTGCATATAACGCCTCTACTATCTCCTGCATAGTTTTTTTATTATCTACCATAGTTTCCATCATATATTTTAAAAAGTAGCCAATTGCTACAGTCTGTCCATTATCCATAAGTTGTTCCAGATACCGGACATCTATATTTTCTTTATTCAAGGAAATTGTATCTCTTCCTGTAGTCTTCACTTTCATATCTCTGCCTTTGTATGACATATCGATCTTTCCTACTACTCTGTTGTAATTTACTTCAGGCAGATCCTCAATTTGCATAATTTCTTCTCTTTTTTGCTGTGCCAATACCTGTTCTACCATTTCTTTAATGTCTTTCACTTCATAATTATCCAGTTGTAAAATAGTATCTGCCACTTCAAAATAAGCGGAAGAACTTCCCACTACAATAATGGTAGAAATCCCTTTTTTCTGGTACAAAGCTCTGGTTCTTGCAATAAATGGAGTAATTGGTTCTTTTTCTTTTGACACAATCTTCTCCATAATGGAATCCCTTACCATAAAATTTGTTGCAGAGGTATCCTCATCTACCAAAAAAGCAGTTGCCCCGGCCTCCATTGCTTCTATCATATTGGCAGACTGGGAAGTACTTCCACTTGCATTTTCTGTAGTAAATAGTCTGGTATCCGTTTTATTTGGCAAATGGTTAATAAACATCCTAATATCCGTTTTACAAATATTTCTTCCATCTTCTGCCCGTATCTTTACTGCCTCTGTATTAGTGATGACATATTCCCGTCCATCACCTTTTTTATGATTATAGACTCCTAATTCAATAGCACGTAAAAGTGTAGATTTTCCATGATAACCTCCACCAACAATTACGGTAATTCCTTTCTTTATCCCCATGCCAGATATTTCACCATAATGAGGCAGCTTCAAATGAATCCGCTGGCTTTCTGGAGAAGAAAATGGTACAGCTCCTTTTAGTGGTCTTTCCGATATCCCACTTTCTCTTGGCAATATAGAACCATCTGCAATAAAAGCCACTAATCCCAGTTCTTCCAATTTGTTTCGTATATAAGTCTGGTCTTCTGCCAATCTTTTGTTTTCTTCTAATTTTGCCATAGCATAACTTCCATATGTAAAGACTTCATCTACCATTTTAGGAAGAAATCCAAATAATATTTCTGTTAGGGCATCTGCATAAATACTTCTCCCTTTGGCTGGCAGCCCAATTAAAAATCTTCCTTCGATTTCTTCCTTGCCAACAACAACTGCCATCCTTTCTAGTATTTCCTGCCCACATGGACATACTGCTATCTTTCCACTGTTTCCAGAACCTGCTCCTCTGCCCTTGTATCCTTGAACTACTTTGTTCCATTGCCGTAAAATCATATCCTCCAAAGCAATTTTCGTCTCATGTTTTTCATACAAAGATGCAGGAAATCCATGAGTTGTCTTTGGCACACGGACCCGCACTCTGGAAGGTGCTGCGAAAGGATCTCCCTGCACCTTATCAATGTAAAAAATAAAATTCCCAAACTGATACTCACCAGCTAAACTTTTATACATTCCATAACTTTTATGGTCAATTGATTTTAATGTTTTCTCTAAATCCTGCTTACTTTTCATCATAGTTCTTTTCCTTTCTTATCCCAATACGTTCTCCCATTTTCACTAAAGTTTCAAATCCTTCTTTTGTATTTTCCAGTAAGTCTTCATCAATCTCTACACTATCTTTAGGTAAAATCAGTATTACTGTAGAACCGCCAAATTCAAACTTTCCTTTTTCTTCTCCCTTTGTTACTTTCTTCACACTATGGTAATTACAAATTCTTCCTACCATCATAGCCCCAACTTCCATTTGGATGATTTCTCCAAATTGCTCCGTCCGTATACGGCAATATTCCCTGCAATTTTCCTTGTAAATTGGAATATAATCATTGGCAACAGGATTTACAGTATGAAGTACCCCTTTAATAAAATGTGTCTTTCCTTTTAGTCCGTCTGCCACATAACAATATCTGTGATAATTATCCACTGTAAGACGTACCACGACCAAATATCCTTCCTTATATTGTCTGGCAACTTTTCTATTCTTTAATAACTCTGCTATCGTATATGGTGTATCCTTTATTGTAACCTGCAAACCCTCCGTAATAGGATAGACTGACAATTTTCCATCTGCTGGTGTTATAAGAGTTCTAACATCTGCATCAATTGGTCTTACTTCTGGCTTTATCTCTCTTGAGAAAAATTCATTATAGGAACTATAAAACTTTGGTTTATACTCTGATAAATCAATTTGATTTGCCTTTACAAATGGCATAATAAATGGTGTTGTAATACGGCTGTCAAGAATTGCCCCTGCAAATCGGGAAACTCCTGGTGCCAGAAAAGGCTTTAAAAGCATTCTTCCCCATCTTTTTGTGTATAGCGTCTTTAATATGCTATCCTGTTTTGTTTCCTGATTCACTACATTTCCGCTTCTATCTTTATATTTCATAACTCAATCTCCTCTCATAACTATTTTACCGCAGAACCTTTTCCACTTTTATATTTTATATAAGAAGTGGAAAAGGGGAAGTAACCATGCAAACCCACCAGTCACTTCCCCTTATGTGCCTATTCATATTTATCTTACTATGAAAGTCCTGACAAACGGCTATATTTCGTGCAAGCTTGCTTGCAAAGAAATGTAGACATTTGGCTGGCTAAACTGTATGAGTATGAAGGGCGGCAGCCCGAAATACGAATACAGTTGGTGATTGCGGGAGTGCGTAGCACGTAGCAATCAACTTTCATTCATGGTGATGCCTCGCTTGCGAGGCATGATTGTTTTATTAGAATGTACTTTTCTATAAGGTAAAAAAGATTCTGCCTGCAACGATAATTGCCAGTATTAGGAATACATATACAGCAATCTTATCCGGTTTTTTCACTTTAAAATCCAGTATAAATAAAAATGCCACAAACAACATAGCAATTTCCCACAAGTTGCTAAAAGATACCTTATCTGTATCTTTTAACAAAAATACTAATGGAAATATTACTGCTGCAGATGTAACTGGTAATCCCTGATATTCTTTCCTGCATTCGTTTGTTTCTTTTTGCCTTTTTTCTTCCATTACATTAAAGTAGCCAAGACGGATCACTGCTCCAAGTACATACACCACCAGACAAACATTTCCAAAAAGCCCTCTTGCCCCAAATGCATAGCCAAGTATAGCTGGAAATACACCAAAACAAACCAAGTCACAAAGAGAATCTATCTGTATTCCAAACTTCTGTGCATCTTCCGACCGTTTCATAGCCCTTGCAATTCTTCCATCAAACATGTCACAAAGTCCACAAAACATTAAACAAATAATGGCAATCTTATAGTTCCCATCACACGCCTGAGTCATCCCCAGAACCGCAGAAGCAAGTCCAATATATGTCAATACAACCGAAAAATTATAAAAACCTATCATACCAACTTATCCTTTCTCTTTTGTCGGAACAATATTCCTGTTATCATCCAGTCAATACATTTCATCTCAATCATCCACATTCCATATTATGAAACACTCCTATCATCATATCTACAAAACATTTTTCATGTTGTTGGTTTGCAAACTCCACTTATTCATCTTTTCCTCATGAATAATCTCGTTTTATTATATTATTTTCTGTAGACTTTTGCAAGGCAGACTTTACCAATACTTATTATAGGTTTTCTATCTGTGTTACTGTTCACACCTACGGTGCTAACAGTAACGGAATCCAGCCTATTATAATTCGCCTTTGGCGAAAGGCTGGATTCTTCTCTACCACTACTTGTTCTTACGTACTTTGCAGCAAGTGCAAAGTACTACCTGTGAACAGTAACCTATCTGTGCCCTATATAACCTCAATTATAAAAAAAATATTCGTGTTTGTCTACTTCTTTACAACTTCAGAAATTTATGATAAAATTAAAAATATTTGTAACTATTCAGGTAGAAATATTTTATGAGTAGCACAGATGATCGCACCTATAAATGCCGAAAGGCTTTAGGTGAGGAAAGTCCGAGCTTCATAGGGCAGGATGCCGGATAACGTCCGGTGGAGGCGACTCCAAGGCTAGTGCAACAGAAATATACCACACTGTTTATGCAGTGCCAGGGTGGAAAGGTGAGGTAAGAGCTTACCGCACCTTTGGTAACAAAGGTGGCAGATGTAAACCCCATCCGAAGCAAGACCGAACAGAAAGCTATGTGGCTGCCCGTCACGCTTTCGGGTAGGCCGCTTGAGTCTGGTGGCAACACCAGAACCAGATAGATGATCATCGAATACAGAACTCGGCTTATAGTGCTGCTCATTTATATCATTTCGATTATACTAGTTACACTTAATATTTGCCATAGGCAAATGTTTAGTGTAACTGCATATACCGTGGCGAACAATTGGAAATAGCAATCAATTTCGTTCGCGAGTATAGTAACTGCCATGAACAGTTACTTCCATTATTTCAATAAATTTTCTCTGGCATTTTTATATTGTTCTGCCAATTCATGATTGTCAGTTTCTATGGCATCCTTTTCCAGTATTTCATAACAATCCATAAGCTGGGCAAGAGGCAATTCTTTTTGATAAAGAATATTCAGGCTTGCCTCACTTCCTTCCATTGCGTTGATAAACCAATTGCAAGCCTCTTCATAATCCTTTTGTTCCATATAATAGAGTCCTAATTCAAAACAGCCCTCAGAAGATGGTTCTGTTACCATATCCTTCATAATATATTTAAAAAAATTAGAGATTTGATTCTCTAAATGATAGCCTCTTGCCAATACCAAAGAAGCCACCTTAATTTCTTCTAAATCCCTGTTTTCTTCCTGAAATATTTCCTGAAATACTCCTCTTGCCTTTACAAAATCTTTATCTTCTCCTGCAATAAATAATTCCCTTGCGTACATTTGCAGCATTTTTTTGTTAAATACTTCTCCCCTTTTCCATATTTTCTGAAAAACAGAAAAGTCTCTTGGTCCATGATTTTTTTCTGGTAAATGAAGTATAGCAATATCACTATCAAATACTATCGGTTCTAAACGTACACTCTCATGTATCGGATCCTGCCATCGAAATTCACGAATTCTTTTATACAGTTTTGGGCGATATTCTTTGTCAAAATTATAAGTGGTATTATATTGCAGCTGGTTGCAATAATACATCTGAACAATATCAATTTCTGGTAATAACACCTTTTTTAACTGACTAAAACGCTCTCTATTTTCTTTGTCTAACACCTCATCTGCATCTGCCACATAAATATATTCCATATTAGCTTTTGAAAAAGAATAATTTCTTGCTTTTGAAAAATCATCCCTCCACTCAAAATCGTATACTTTATCTGTATATGTTTTGGCAATCTCTTTTGTCCGGTCTGTGGAACCGGTATCCACAATGATGATTTCATCCATAAGATCCTTTATACTATCCAGACATCTTGCCAGAACCTGCTCTTCATTTTTAACAATCATGCATAAACTAATGGTTATCATATTTTCTCCCTTCAATTTGTATGTTTTCTAGTATCTACTCAGGTAGAAACACGCATTTACTGCGTGTTTAAGTAGCAAAATGTAAATTTTGATTGTTCTAAGCCCTTCGCCGAAGGCGAATTTTCATGGGCTTAGAACGTAACTGTTCATGGTTCTGAACAGTTATGTTTTCTAGTATCTATTCAGGTAGAAACACAGTCATGACTATATCATTTTTAATTTCTTAACAAATTGTTTACAAAGTATCCATAATCTCATCATATCTAACTAGTATACTTAAGTTAATAAGAAAAGCAAACAAGTTTGACTAATAGATATTATTTTGTGATAATAGTTAGCCGATTCGATTTTTTATAACACGCCTGGCAAGTTACTCCCCAACTTGTCAGGCACTCCTCTTTCAAAAAAAGACCTCTGAAGGTCTTTTCTTTTTTATTCCATTTGTTGCAAAATTTTTAATGCTTCTTCATATTGAAAACATTGTACCTGCTTTGCAATCTGATTCATTTTGTCCCGTTCTTCTCCTTTTGTTGCATACACTAGTTTTTCGGTTAATTCCGGAAGATAATTAAATTCATATCTGGAAAGGTAATATTTTAATTCTTCTACACATTCTGCAAACTCTGCCTCATCCATGGGAATATATCTCTCGCTCCTGCTTTTGGTATACGTTGCATCATATTCTAACAAAGCTTCTTCTAATTGTATGGTAAAATCCTCTAAATCCTGTAAATAACCCTCTAGACTTTTTCTAATATATTCTTCTTCTTGATTTCCACAAGCAAGTTCAAATAACTGAGATTGATTAGACAAACGGCTTACGCCTAAATTTAAAAATACCCCTTTTAAACTGTGAAAACAATTTTTCATAGAAGTCACCTGTACTTGTGAATCCTGATACATGCTGAGCCTGTTTCGTTCTGAATGAATATTATCTACTGCAGCTTTGATTACTTTGATATAGTTATTTGCAGAATTTGCCAAATGACTAAGTCCCTTCTCCACATCTAATTCTTCAATTTTTGAAAAAGCTTCCAATAATGCTTTCTTTCCAGAATCCTGTTCCTCCATAGAAAATGAAAAAGACTCTACTGTTTTATCAGGAAACCACTTTTGCAAAATATGGCAAACCGCCTCTAATTCCAGCGGTTTTACCATAACATCATCTACACCTGCCTGTTTAAAACGGCCTTTTAGTTCATTGGTCTCATTGGCTGTAAGTGCTACAATAATTGGACGTTTTGCTTTTCCCAATTTGCGGATTTCTTCGGTGGCTTCAATTCCATTCATCTCAGGCATCAAATAATCCATAAAAATTATATCAAACTCTTCCAAACGTTCCTTTTCGATTGCTGATTTTCCAGAATAAACTTCCGTAACCGATATAGAAAATTGCTCTAACATGCTGGCTACAACCATAGTATTCACTTCATTATCATCTACAACCAGGGCTTTGATACCCTCTGCCCGAAATGCAGTCTCTATCCCCATCATCTTTCCTCCTTCTCACCAAAATATCTATTCTATATATAGGCAAATGGTAACTGTTCAGAACCATGAACAGTTACAGCAAATGTTACAACTATTTACTATGTACAATTACTCCAATGTATTATTATGAATGGCTTCAAAGAATTGTTGTTCAAATTCTTCCCTTGGCATTGGTTTCCCATACAGATATCCTTGTAGTTTATCTGTATTTAAAAACATAAGAAATTCCATCTGCTGTTTGGTTTCTACCCCCTCTACAACCACTTCCATGTTTACACTATGTGCCAGTTCCGTAATCGCACTTAATAAACTTGGATTAAAATTTTCTGTTCCATATCCTGACACAAAGCTTTTATCAATCTTTACATAATTTAGTGGCATTTCCATAATATGGTTCAGTGAAGAATATCCTGTACCAAAGTCATCTAATGCAATACTAAAGCCAATTTCTCTAAGCTGGCTAAGCACAGATTTCATTAAATTCATATCTTCTACTGCAAGACTCTCTGTTACCTCCAAAATAATATTGTCTGTATTTACTCCTGTTACTCTTGCGATTTCCATAATCCTGTCTACAATGTTGGGCTGTACAAGCTGTACTACAGACAAATTCACAGCAACCTTAAATTCTTTATTATATGCATCATTCCAGCGTTTGCAAGCAGAAAATGTTTCTTTTAACACATATTCTCCCAAAGGCACAATCAATCCCAAATATTCAGATAAAGAAATAAAGTTAATCGGTGTAATAAATCCTAATTCAGGACTATACCATCGCACCAACGCTTCTGCTGAAATCACTTCTTTTGTGGTTGTTCTCACAATTGGCTGAAAGAACATCTCAAATTCTACACATCCCTTTGTAATTGCTTTACGCAAATGCTTTTCATAATTTACTCTCTCAATAGAAGAATTTAAAACTGCTTTTTTGTAATGCTGGATACGGTTCTTTCCCTTTTTCTTCGCCTCATAAACTGCAGCATCTGCATATTTTAACAATTCTCTTGGGCTGGCACTATCCTTAGGATATTCGGTGATACCAATACTTACCGAACAAAAACATTCCTTGTCTTCCAATGTCCAACTGGTATGGAAAAGCTTTAAACATTGTTGGATAATCTCTTCTGTCTGTTTTGCATATTCCCCTTTAACAAATAATAAAAATTCATCCCCATCCACACGATAACAATAATTTTCAATCTCTGGAATATCATTCAATGCTTTTGCCACTTGTTTTAATAAAATATCTCCATATTCCGTTCCAAAAGCCTCATTAATATGCCGAAAATCATCCAAATCCAACATAATCACAAAACCTTTTTTACGGTTTGTCAATGCTACCTCTATCTGTTTCTGAGCATCCTCCTCATATTTCATGCGATTTGGAAGTCCCGTTAAGAAATCCAGATATGTTTCTTTTTTCATCAATACCTTTCTGGCAGGTTCTGATGCTGTAGATTGAGTCATTTTAAGAATAATTCTTATATGTCCGCCAGTATAAAAATCTTTTCCAATAGTTGTACTATCTACCCAAACTTCATTTTCATCCCGGGTCTTCATGCGAAACTTCTGCTGAATATTCTTTTCCTTATAGCGAATGCCCTTCCAAAGTTCCTCTATAACTCTTTCTACATCTTCCTCATGTATCAAATCGCTCCAAGTTAGCTGTTGTCCCATGATTGCTTCCACAGAATATCCCAAACTTTGAATATTGGGTGTGGCATAAATAATTGGCAACCTCTCTTCATAAGCCAAACCTATCATAATAATATCTTCATTCATCAGACAATCTCTCATAGCGGCACTCTCACAAAGGGAATGATTAAACAATCTCTCATAATCATCCTTTGACAATACAGGCATATACATCAAAAGCATCCCTTGATATCCTATCTTTTTATCATAAATAGGGATTCTGTTCATTCTTACATAATATGGATTTTCTTGTTCAAAATTAATCTGCTCCATGTGACAAAACAATGGCTCTTGACGAACTTTCACTTCCATTTCTATCCGGTTATATTCTTCAAACAGTTCTTTCACTTGCGGACTAACTTCATCAATCCGGGATTTTAGTGCCAGATATTCTTCTATATCACTTTTTGCATTCCCACTCACTACAGTATAAGATCCATCAATATCTTTCCATATCAACCTAGGATACAGCTTGTCCATATCCATACGAAAAGGCTGTTTATAGCTTTGGTCAAAAAACATAACCACAATATGTTCTCCTCCACATGCTATTACACATAGTTCCATATCAATATTTTTTATCTCATTTCCTATCAGAATCTCTTTTCCGAAATAATAACGGCTTTTTCCCTCAAGAATGTCATTTGAAAGTTTTAATTTCTTTTGATCTGCCCATAATAAATTTACATTTTGACAAGCACCTTCATTTAAAGCTGTCTGGGCAAATTTATTCATTGCTGTCACTTTCCCAGTTTCATAGACATAAATTACTACAGGAAATTCTATATACTCTATCATTTCTACAAACTGTTTCTTCAAACTTATCTTCACACCAACACCCCCTGATATCTTTTGCAGCTCACTCTATTCTGTTACTGTTCTCCCATACTTTGACACTATCCTTATTATACCAAAGATTCTTCTCTACTGCTACTTATTTTTACGGGTTTTGCAACAAGTGCAAAGTTCTAGTTACTGTTCACACCTATGGTGCAAACAGTAACGGAATCCAGCCTATTTGTAATTCGCCTTTGGCGAAAGGCTGGATTCTTGGCTGTTCTATGTTCTTGGCACATAGCTTGACAGCAAGTGTCAAGCTTGTGAGTGAACAGTAACAAGTTCTACAATGAACAATAACACACACCGGTAACTACAAAAGCAGGCTGCCAAAAATGACAGCCTGTTTCTAATCAATTATAACTTTTGGTACTTTATTCTCTATACTTCTACATGTTAATACATTATGACACCATAGTCACCTTACATATAATCATTATTTCCATATATTAAATTAAGGTACATGAAAGTAAAAATTTGATTAAAGTCTTGTAACGTTCGTAGCTTGTGGTCCTTTTGCACCTTCAATTACTTCGTATTCTACTTCCTGACCTTCTTCAAGAGATTTGTATCCCTCCATATTAAGTCCTGAGTAGTGAACGAAAACATCGTTACCTTCTGCATCAGAAATGAATCCGAATCCTTTTTGGTTATTAAACCACTTAACTGTACCTCTGTTCATGAGTTGTTCCTCCATATAATATATTACTTGCAATTGTCTGCAATATATTCAATATATCATGTTAATGGTAATATGTCAATACAAAAAAGTCTTTCATATTTATGCATGGTTAATGAAAGACTTTTTTGTTTTTACTTTACCAAAATTATTCGCAACTTGCCACGGATTATTCTATTTCCTCAACAATTCCATTATCAGAAAATGCCCCTCCATTTTCCACTGCTTCCTTCATATATTCTTTTACCTTTTCTTTCTCTTCTTCGTTTTTAATATGATATTCTTTTGATTCAATACAAGTATCACCATATTGTTCCACAGTATCATTGTCAGAAGAACGTCCCATCTTCTGCTCAAGCTTTTTATCTACACACTCTGGAGTCCAAGGCTTATTCTCCCTTGCATTTGTTTGTACATATTGAAATCCAAAACACACTACTAAGATCATGGCAATAGCCAACCCACTTATTTTTAAAATCTTCTTCATCTTATTTTCCTCTCTATTATGATTTTTTACCCAATGAATGCATTCTGCCAAATGGAGTACAAATCAATTTAAATATCCAATATTCCTTTTTTAATTTTGATCCTTTTCTCCATTTTACACAATTATCAAAGCTATTATATATTAAACAAACATATTTTTCAATGCTTTTTATAACTTTATTTGATTTTATAGTAATCTCCGGTTACTGTTTGCACCGCAGGTGTGAACAGTAAGTTACTGTTCACAGGTAGTACTTTGCACTTGCTGCAAAGTACGTAAGAACAAGTAGTGGCAGAGAAGAATCCAGCCTTTCGCCGAAGGCGAATTCTAAATAGGCTGGATTCTGTTACTGTTTGCACCATAGGTGTGAACAGTAACAACAGTAATGTTTACTGTGAGTTTTATTTCCAATATAGTTGTAATTATTCTCAAAAAATGCTATAATTCTGTTAAATTGTAATTAGTCTGCCTATGATAGAAAATATCAATATATCAGGCTGGTTTAATCCCCGAACCTTGACATTAGAATATCGTATTGTATTTAAGCTGTTCACAAACAAAAAGCAAGAATTAAAAATTATTTACTCATTTCTAAATGAGAGAATAGGAGATTTTATGTTAGATAAAGTAAAATATATGAAAGTGGAAAAGAAGTTAAAATACTGCTTTACCTTAGTTGTAATCATAGCAAGTATTTCAGGCATCCTTGGTCTGGTTTTTCTGTTCTATAACAACATCCAGTTTAGTGCGGCTTTAGTAAATAATGGGTTTTCACAGGGTGAAATCGGGACCTTCAGCACCTACCTGAATAAAGAACCTACTATTATAAGGGAGATAATTATTTTCGAAGATGAGAAAAATATGCAGGCAGCCGTCCAACAACTGGAAGAAGCTAAGGTGCTCACAAATGAAGCCTATACCACTATGAAGGAACACTGTAACCTGGAAAAGGAAGTCGCTTATCTTAACACTATTGAAAGCACACTTTCGCAATACCGTGAAATCTACAGCCAGGTGGTAGAACATGCATTAGCAGGACATGATGATGAGGCTTACAATATGATGGTTGATCAGGGAAAGCCTGTATTAACTGAACTTACCAATGCGGTGGAGAGCCTAATTGACCTGAATAAGACCATGGGTAACAATGTATCCAAAAGACTGCAGATTCAGACTTATATAATTGCAGGCATTATGGTCATTGTGGTAATTATTGCCATTATTATTTCCATGAAGATCGCCAGATTTGTCGCAAAGCTATTTGCGGATCCTATTATTAAAGTGAAAGACGCATCTGCTAAACTTGCACAAGGTGATTTGAAAAATATTGTGATTGAGAAACTGTATCCGGACGAGATCGGTGATATGACAAACTCCTTCAAAGAAGCAATTGAAATGTTAAAGTCATACATTAGTGATCTTGACAGAGTACTCAGTAGTGTTGCAGCCGGGAATTTTAATGTAGCTACCGAGGCAGATTTCAAAGGTGACTTTGTTGCCTTGGACAGTGCCATTTCCACCATTACCAATTCCTTAAGCGGCACTATAGGCAATATCAATGAAGCATCCGAACAGGTTGCTTTAGGTGCCAGCCAGATGGCTGAAAGTGCACAGTCCTTAGCCGAAGGGGCAACCGATCAGGCAGCCTCCGTAGAGGAACTAACAGCGACCATCCAGAACATCACGGAAACAGTCGTCATCAGTTCTGAAAAAGCAAATCAGTCTTACATAAGTGCACAGGAATATGAGCAGGCAGCTGAAAAGAGCAATGAAGACATCAAGCAATTAAATTCTGCAATGGAATGTATCAACGATACCTCCAAGCAAATTGCAAATATTATCGCTGAAATTGAAGACATCGCTTCCCAGACAAACCTTTTGTCACTGAATGCTTCCATCGAAGCCGCAAGAGCCGGGGAAGCTGGAAAAGGGTTTGCCGTTGTAGCGGATCAGATCGCCAAACTGGCATCAGACAGTGCCGATTCAGCAGTGAATACAAAGCAATTAATTGAAAATTCCATTTCAGAGATAGAAACCGGAAATGAAATCACAGCAAAGGCTACTATGGCAATTGAATCTGTTATTAATGGCATTAAGATGCTGGCTTCCTCTACAAAGGAAATTAGCGATTTATCCGTTTCCCAGGCAGAATCTATGAGACAGTTAGAAATGGGTGTAGAACAGATTTCCGAAGTAATACAAAATAATTCGGCTGCCGCTCAGGAAACATCCGCCACAAGCGAAGAATTATCTGCACAATCTGAAAGTTTGGAACAATTAGTAAGACAGTTCCAATTAAAAATATAACTTTTTTTGTTTAATAACTTAATTACAATACACGGCTTAGCAGTATAGAGCATATATTCTGTTTTATAATTACGAAAAATGTATCAGGTAAACGGGCAATTCGTAGTATCAAAACTTATGAAAGAGGTATCTGGAAAGGCACATAACATCTTTTTGGATACCTCTTATTCTTTTACTATACTCTCCTTCTTTCTTACTGTTTATACCACTTTCCATTTTAACCTCAATTATTCACAGCACTTAGCCTGTTAACCATGACTAAGACCGTGAATAATTGAGGTTTCTGCCTATTTCACATATAAAGTACCCTGTGAATTCCAACCTGTTACTTTGACAGAATTATTTCCCTTTTTATACTCTTTGTAATCTAATAGGACAGAACAATTCCATAAAGTATTTTCATCTCCTCTCCAGAACCTTAAAGCATTCTTTCCCTCATCTTCTTTCGTGACAATGTATGCATATACATGTTCACTAATTTGATAATCCAGCTTTTGCGGCTGATATATCTTTGAACCTTCCCATGATGCAATATTAACATCAGAACCTCCATTTTCTTCTTTGGAAGCACTTGAAAAATTCACATACATCATTGCACTGCTGTTTTCCCATGCAGTAAATTCAGACAAATCCAGATATATGATATCTCCTTCATGGAAATACTTTTCTAAACTGCTTTCTTCCACATATTTCCAATAACCATACTCATGTCCATCTGCATAATATGCATTATTTTTATCTCTTCCTCCTGCACTCCACGAGTTCCATTGTGTGGTTTTACCAGAATCATACCGGTTAAATGTAATATTATATGCACTTGCTGGAACTTGTGCCGCCCATGTTTCATCATCCAGTTTTGTCATAATGTAACGTTCATGTCCGAATGTATTGTCAACCAGTTCCATAACTGCATTATCATTTTTTACCCACTTTTCCTGAGAATTATCTATAAAATATAATGTGACAGTAAGACCATCCAATACAAATCCATTTCCTGCAAGCGGGAAAATCTGACCATCTTCTGTAACTGCTTCGTATGTTACAAGATATTCGCTGCCTTTCATGGAAGTGAAATCTGTTTCTGGTGTAACCAAAATGCTGTCAGAACCACTTTCTGAAACTGCAAGGTTCAATGGTGCTTTATACTGGTAAACTGTTTTTTTATCCGAAGTATCAATAACCTTTATTATCAACTGTCCATTTGTAACATCAACATGTCCAACATTCTCTATACTACTGTCTATGGTTATGGTATCACTTACATGAAACTTCTTACCGGAAATCATAAGTTCACCTTTCAGATTGATTTTTGGACGTTCTGAAACAGTTATTATTATATCAGCACTACTTTCAGATACCAGTCTTTCTCCATCATAGACTTGTGAAATGACTTTATAATTTCCTGCTGCATATTCTGCTGTATTCCATACTTCCTGACGTTCTGTATATCCCTTTGGCATAATTTCCGGAAGTTCTTTTGTATATTCTGAAATTTTCTTACCCTCTTCATTTCTGACAGTTATTATATTCGTCAATCCTTTTGCAGTTCTGTTATTTGCATTATTATGTATCCTGTCAAAGATGACAACATCCTGATAAGAAGAATATTCCGCTTTATCAGTCGAAACAGCATTTGTGATTTTGCCTTCCCGAGTAATGACAGGCAGGGTAACATTATCTGCACTTGTAGTTCTGCTTATGCCATTTTCATCCTTATAGGTTAATGTAATATCTTTTAGAAGAACTGCATCCGTTCCCACAACAAGTTTTTTCAACTCCTGAGGTATGGTAAATTCCAATGTTTCACCAACACAAAGCTTGTCAAATGTCTTTGTAAATGTTGTATCATCCTGTAAAATTCCTGTAAATACAAGATCAGTAGCAACTGTCTGGTCATCCATCTTTACACGCTTTTCTTCTTCTCTGCTAATAATATTGTCATACAGGTTGTCCTTTGTGTTTTCCTCTGTATAATCATAATAAATGCCATTGTCTGCAATGATGTCCATAAGGCTTTGATACTGTGTTTCATTGGTATCATTACCAAGTCCGATAAATGTTATATTTTTATCAACAATTTTCTGTGCAACTGCATCCATTTCCTCTTCTGTACTAAGGTTGTCCATCATATTGTCACTTAAATTTATAACATAACGGCTGTTCTGGCTTACAAAATTGTAGTTGTCTAAAATATCATACAGCTTTTCCCCCTTAATTGTCTGCATTGTTATATTTGCAAATGTAAAATAGGAACGCTGTGAACATGCATGGCTGGCATGGCTTGTGATTGGTCCATATCCATTACCATAGATCTTTTCCAATTCATAATTATCAATAACAAGTTTTTCTCCATCCCACAATGAAAGGGTGTGGTTGTCTGCCGATATTTTAATATGGTGTTCCTCATACAGGTTAGAGAATGGAAAAGTCTTTAACAGTGTTCCTGCAGTGGCACTGTTCTGGAAGGTATTCAAATTTACTTTGTCAAGACTGTATAACCTTAATCCTCCTGAAGTGATAAGAACATAATACCCACTGATTGTTCCATCTTCAATCACAGTATTAAACAAAAATCCTCCACCATACATACTATGCCAGTCGGTGTTATCTCTCTGAATATCGAATGTAAACAGTTTCTGTGAATTGTTGTTATCTGGCACAAGTAAAAAGTCCTTATATGGAACATATCTGTAACCAGTCATTTTTATGTTGTCTCCATCATAGATAATATGTTTGGTATATGGAGATTGTACATCATAATTCGGATGATCGTACTCATTCCATGCAAAGGTATCCTGTGCTGTCAGATATGAGGTTTCCACCGAACAGAGATTTACAATGTAGCCCTGTTTTTCAAGTTTCTTCTTAATTTTTTCAATTTGGCCAGCATATTGTTTTATCAGTGCCGTATCATTAGAAGATGTGGTAAATATCAGGTCTACTACCCGTTCATCCCTGATTTTAACTGATATTTCCGCATCATCCGTTGATTCATAGAGATACTCTTTATCCACATCTGTTAAAATCGCTGCACTCTTATCTGATACAAAATAGTTAGCCGTGGATTGGGCAACTACCAATTCGTTAAAGAGAATTTCAGCAGTAATAATATATGTCCTTTTTTCTGATGTGTCTGGCACAAAATCCCCAAGAAAAATATTGTCTGCCATCAAATCAGCTTCTATAATGTCTTTACTGTCAGAATAAACTTCCTCACCATTGCAGTCTACTTTCCAACGGATACTAACCTTATCCCTTTCTTCCGAGTAATTCTGTAGGTTTATATCTGCATAGATGCTTACTGGATCTTTATCCCCTAATCTTGAATAACTCTGGCTTAGTGAAAGAGAAATATTGTCGACTGCCAGTTTATGCTTAATGCGGAAAGTCTGCATCAATTCTGCAACTGTTTCACCATTTGAGGAGCGTTTGATTTCCGCCTTGACAGTATAGGTACCTTCTTCATAATTACCAGTATTCCATACCAGATTTTCCTTCTCTAAAGAAATGGCTTCACCAGAAGGTGTATCTATGGAAACCTGCATATATGCTTTTTCTGTTTCGTACTCACTTTCAACTGTGATATTTACATTCTCATTTGCATTGAAAGAAGAAACAGAATAACCTTTATCATTTGTAATGGAAATAGAATCCAGCTTTGCAATAACTGTATTCTGTTCCCGTACAATCAATTCCAGAAACAGTGCCGTAGCCATTGGATCATCAAAGACCCCTCCATCCTCATTCTGTAGCTCATAATAAGACGCAACATTATACCTGCCTGTTGTTTTTAATTGAAACAATGCTGTATGAAAATGCTGGTATACTTCTGACAGGTTGTCTGCCGAAAGTTCGTTAATTGGTTTTGCATTTGCTTCCAGATATTCGTTTAACCCATGGACTGTACCAGATAGTGTATCCGACAATGATTGCTTCTTTGTGATGCAGTCTGCCAGAATGTCTGCAATTTCTGCTGTTAATTCTGGATTAGAAGCAAGTCCCGGCTGGTATGGGAAACCACCATCATCATTTTGCAGGGAAGCAATATAGACTGCTGCCTTTGTCATTGCCTTTGTTTCGTTAAGGTCTGCAAGGGTCTTTAGTGCTAGTTTGGTGTCAATAATGTCACTTGCATAACCTTGGGAAAGTCCAAAACCGCCATCTGGATTTTGGGCATTTTTAAGTTGAGTAATAAATAAATCATCTTGTAAAGTGTTTAAAAGAAGATACCTTGAAAGGTTATCATTATTACTAATATCTTTATCATAAAGATAATCTTCTGCTGAAATAAGCATTATTTTCAAATCTTCATTTTGAAAATCTTCATTAACATTTTCAATTATATTAGCAATATCTGCTGTATGATGTTCTGAATCACCCCATCCTCCCCACTGATTATTTTGGTATTTAAGATAGGAAACTACTGTATTGATTGATGTATTAAAGTAATCATCAGTATCTTTTGCATAAGTGCTGATAGGAATTATGACTATCAGTTGAATGACAATCAACAAAATTAAAATTATTTTTTTATTTTTCATTACACTTCACTCCTGTCACTAAAATTCATTATAACGAATTATCACAATACTACTAATGAACTGATATTTCCAAATTAGCAATTGTTTTTGACAATTTTTCAAATATTTTCTTCTGGTCATGGATACAATTAGTAACAACATTGTCAAATATATCATTATCATTAATATCATATAATTCATTTGCCATTAAGTTGCTACTTAATGATTTCCATTTTTATTTCTTTAGCAGCAATAAATATATCTGTTACTGTATCCCTAATATTGTCTTGGTGCAACCTGAAAACATAATAACCAACTTCAACATCAAAATTTGAAATCATTTTTATTAATCCATTATCTTCATCCAATTTAATAAAATGCTCGGTTCTATTTATCCTCCAATTTAATGGACAAATAATGCTATGTGGCATCTTAAAAAAAATGTTGAAATCATATTTAAAAATAAGTTCATCTACCATTCCTGATATATGCAAACATGATTGATTCATCTCTCTTACTTGAAAAAACAACCATTCATAATTACTTATAAATTCATTAATTTTATTTATTTCGCTTTGAATTTCTTCCTTCTCTGCAATATAGTAATTCATATTATTAACCATCCTTATAATTGAATATTAAATTTATACAGAAACTCACATTTTAATTCTCCAACGGGATATGAGTAATACTTGCTGCTTTTTGATTATATGTAGGACTATTAGGTTTTAAAACACTTGTATGGTACCATATTCCATCTGAACCCAGATACTCTGTTCCACTTCCCTGTACTTTAGGATCCGAACTTGGTATCTTCTGCCTTGATACACGATATATTCTTTTAGCATTCGTATAATTAGAATTACCCTCATGTATCCTTACCTCATATTTATATCCCCCATCAATCCATGACTGTTTAAGATTATTAGGAGGCTGTGTCAAATTCTGTTGTTTTAATGCTTCTTGCAGATAGCTCTCAGGACTGCCAGGCTGTACAGAACCACAAAATGCATTATGTACTCCAACACTAAACCTACTAACAAAATAAGTATGATTATTAGCAACTCTAAAGTTATAAACCTTTATTGGTGTCTCAAGAATCTCATGCTGTATCTGTTCTACAATAACATATTCCCCATTGACAGTACAAAGAATATCACCTGCACGCAGATTAACAGCTTCAACAAATCCTTTTTTTGGCACATAAAACGGATGTTCAGGAGTTGCAGATATCGTTTCATTCCCAACTGTAATATGGACAAGTTCTCTGCTTTCTCTCACAAACGTTTCTTCAACAACCTGTTCTGAAACCACTTGTGTATCAGGGTCAAAACTTAACACCATATCTCCAGCTGCTACTATTTCTATCGGCATAAGACCAACTGCAGTTAAAATTAAGGTTCCTTCAATAAAGCAAGTTCCACCCAATCCAGCCTCATCAATTGCATTTGTTATCTTCTCTTTCAATTGAGTTAATTTATTACCCAACAGTTTTGTTGCTATACTTAATGTCGCACAGGCTGCCACTTGCACTAAGAGTTCTTGTAAATAATATATATCTCCTGTTTCTTCATACATTACAACCAAATCAATCATTTGAATAATAGCATTTAAAAGCATTATTATTTGTGCTGCTTTAAGAATTACTTGCACTGCAGCAAGCCAACCACATGGTGTCATTGCAAGTAATGCAGTTGTAAGAACCTCCCATAATACAATAGAGACAGCTCCCATAACTACATACTGTATATATTCACCGATCATCTGGCTGGCAGTCATCGCTCCACCAGCTAAACCGCCTGAAATCATATAACCACAAGCAAAAGTGTCTGGATCAAGAACCATATAACCAATCCCTGACCATTGATTGATTTCAATTTCTTGTTCTGGTATTATAACAATCTTTCCTGTATTTACTGCTGTGTAAATATCTTGTTTAATCTGTTCAGATACATTAAGCTGACTAATCTCAGTTGCTATATTTTCTTTTGCAATTGCGTGAAAAGAAATATTATTTTCAACAGCATATTGAAATGTCTTAATTGTAGATACGGATTCTACTCCTGTAACTTGTTCAAGGATACCATGCTCCATTGCAGAAGCATATATACCTGATTGAAGCATATAAGTTTTTTCGTTTTTATTGTTATTATCATTCGAAACAACACTATGAACATCATGTCCAATATCAAGGAATACTCCACCTTCATTTAATTCAGCAGGTCTGTTGAAAGTGTATACAACATTTATATTAAATCCAACTATCCCTATACTTAAATCACGAGTTGAAGTTACATTATATTGTCCCGAAATAACAGCATTGTACATATCAAGCTGTGCGAAGTACGCTTTGGCAATACTGTTTAACATTTCACCCATTGCAGCATCTGTATAAATATTATCTTCTGATACAATTTCTTTCAGTGCATCCATATTATCTGATAATTTTTCCAGCTCACCTGCTGAAATTGTTCCATAGTCCAGTGCAATACAATATATTCCACCTGCTGCAACTGAATTTTCAACTTTACTGTCATTCTTATGTGGAGAACCATTGTGAATGTTAATGGTATATTTCTGCCTATATCCGGCATTGCAAACAGAACCTTCTGCAACAACCTCACCATCAACAATCAACTGTGGCTTTAATTTTAAAAGATATGCAGGTGTTTTAAATATACCTCCATATTGCTCCAATATTTCCTCATCTGCCTCTGAAGCTGGAGTATAAGCTAATACAACACGCTTTCCATATAAATCAGGAGTATATAACTTTTTGTTGATTGATTTTGCCCCGTTAAATTCAAGTTCATAGGCTGAATTACCAACTAAAGAAAACGACAAACTATCTGTTAATTCCAGTGGAATATCACTGAAAGAATCTGTCTTCTCAGATACCTTATATGGAAGTGTAAGTGGAAGATATCCTAAATCTTCATAAACAATCTCACGTCCTCCAAATACCTCATCCTGCGTAGAGCCGGCATATCCATTTTCCAATAAATATTTTATAAGAGCAGAGTCCTGACCATTGACAACTGTTGATATTCCTCCAATATTCACACCATTCATTTCTGTATCAGCAGTCAAAAAATTCTCTGGATTATTTATGTAATCATTTATAGAGGTAAGGTCTATCCCTTCCAAATGATTCAGTTCTTTAAAACTGACATCCAGCGGTATCCATAAACTCTCACCAGATTGATTACCCGCACCACGATAATCCGTGTATGGCACATAAGCTTCCACCCATACATGCTCCAATCGGACAGCAACAATATCACCATCCTTAGTCAATCCTGTTACAGGGATACCTAATGATGAAATCATCCTAAGTGCGGCATTGATATTGTCCGCTGCTGTCCATTTTATTGCCTGCTCTGCAGTAATTTCTATTTCACCACGGACATAATGTGCTGGAATCTCCCTGTCACGCAATACTGCCAATAACAGACTGGAAAGATCATAATCATTTCCCGCCTTCTCTTCAAATGCACCAACAGAACCCTTTCGTGAACCATAATAGAACTCTGGCATATAGTTATTTTTTATGTATTGGTATACTTCCAAAACACTGGATAACTCTTCAAATTCTGTTCGGATTTCATCGTTAACCACCACATCATTTGTGAATTTCAAATCACCTTTACTATAGCTTTCGCTGTAGGCTTCATAAGCCAAAGATGCATTTTCTGTATATGCTTCCATTTCAATTTCATCATTGGAAACATTATTAAAAGGCAAATCACCAGCCAATGGTATATGCTGTTTTTCTGGAGCAACTATCTCTCCAATTTCTTCCAAAACAGTTTCATAGTTTTTCTCATTTTGCCCACTGATACAATTCTCCAATTCTTCAAAACCAGATAGCACTGCCGAACGATAATTTTTGTATTCTTTTGTACCATTATCTGTTGCAGACAACTCTTCTATCGTTTGATTTTTTAATGAAGAAACTAACTGTGTAAAACCTTTCATAGCAGTGTCAAAATCTTTTTTGTTTTTACATGCAGCAAGTTCTTCATATCCATCTATTAACGATCTGCCTGCTTTACCAACCCCGGTATCCGTCTGGGCAAGATTCAACTCACTGACCGTTCTTAAGTTATCACTATCAACACAAGCTATGTTATTCTGGGAATTTTGTTCATTACTTTTAGACGTTGCTACTGAAGATAAATGATCTCCAATGATATATACACATGTTATTGCTAATACCAATAACAATGCAATTGATTTTTTCATAGACCGGTATTTAATTAATTTTTTCATGTGCATCCTCCCTTTTATTTAAGGTAGTGGAAAGTTTATAATACAAAAATCAGATTAACCCCTGTAGATTGATGGTTGTTTTTTCATACTTTTCATAAATAGCCTTCCACTACCTTATTTTATTATTCTCTCTTTCTACTCTAAAAGAACCCTTTTGTTTGTAGTTACTTTGTCACATACCAAGAAATGAATTACTCTTTTTTTCTTTTTTCTAGAAAATCCTGAAAATTATCTGGTTGCTTAGGTTCATAGAACAATGTTCTACAATAGCTCACAGACAATGTACCAGCTGCTATTGCCATAGCACAAATCTGTTTTCCATACCGCTGTATGATTTTTTGAATTTTTCTTTTCATCTGACTTTCCTCCTATCTGTTTTAATTTTAAAGAACAAAGTGGGCAAGCCCACATCAACTCCCTTAATTCCTCATTCATGAGGGGATTGCACACTTTGCGTGCCAGATGCATGTTGCATGTTTTTTTGCAACAATATTCCTTACGCATCTGTGCACATCCTAAGCGGAGCGTTTTTACTTTATAGGACGAACTTTCCTATAAAGTAAAAAGCCTGATAAGAGATTACTCAACTCCCTTATCAAGCACAGTATAGCATAAGAATATGTATTTGGTACAAATCACGGATAAGTGGTCAAAAACGGCGGACAAACGGTTACAACACATATCGCTCATGACCATTTATCCGCAAATTGTAACCTTTCATCCCTCTTCCGTTCACATCCTATTTTTTTATGTTATAATTGCTACAATAGCTATACCAGAAACTACTGATATTAGAAAGGGGTTGTATTCTTATGTTATCCAGCCGGCTTAGTAAAAAAATAGTAACATTTTTAATAGAAAGTAACATCATTACAGCAAAGGAACAAGATGCCTACTTATTTTGTTTTATGTATATTATTGACATGCTCTTATATATTTCCATTTCGCTTTTTGTGGGATTTTTCGTACATCATGTATTTTACACTTTTCTCTTATTATGTATAATAATACCATTTCGCATGTTTGCTGGTGGAATACATGCCCCTAATGCTACCATTTGCTATTTTTTATCTTATGGTCTCACCATTTTTATGATTGTATTTCTTCCTATTATTGCAAATAAATTAAAGGGCTTTGCATTTCCACTTTTGTTAATAGAATGTTTTTGCATTTTTTTATTTGCTCCCGTTGAAAGTCCAAATAAACCTTTATCTCCAACCCACAAACAGGATTTGAAAAGAAAAAGCAGATTTTTTGTTTCTTTTTATATTATGTCATATTTCCTTTTTTTCCTGTTTCATCAACATCAATACTATAATTATCTTCCATTTTGTGGTATAATTCCTACAGTTAGTGTGCTGCTTGGCACTTTTACAAATGGAGGAAAACACGATGTTGCTAAGAACCGCAATTTGCGATGATGAATCATCTGATATTTTAGCTATCCAGTCACAATTAAAATATTTTGAAATACAATTTGATTTAGAATTTCAGATTTCTTTGTTTCAGAATGGTTTTGACTTATTACGCTCTCATCAGGATAACAGATTCCAGCTTATTTTTTTAGATGTGGAGATGCCTCAGATAAATGGTCTGGAAGTTGCCAAAACAATCCGTAACCAGAATGATTATGATGTAAAGATTATTTTCATAAGCAATTATCCTAAATATATGCAGGACAGTTTTGATGTAGAAGCTTTTCACTATCTCCAAAAACCTTTACAGCAGAAAACCATGGAATCTTTATTGAAACGCATTTTGAAATTTTACTACTCTAATCAAAGTAATACTTTATTATTATCCCATGATGACATATCAGAAGTAATTTCTATATCTGATATTTTATATATTACCACAAACAAATCACAGAAAGATTATTTAGAATTTGTTCTGGTAAACCGGTCTATTCTGACAAAAGGAACCTTGAAAGATTATAAAAATACCCTGTATCTTAAGGGATTTTCTCTTGTACATAGAGGCTGCCTGGTAAATCTTTCGCATGTACATTATATAAAAAATGGTGCATTATTTTTAACAAATGGAATATCCCTAATACCAAGCAGACGATGCGAAAAGGAATTAAGAGATGATTTCTCCAAACATATTTTAAATTACAGAAATGCTTAACAAGTCAATGAATGATGTTCGCAGACCACCCTACTATAATTTGAAAGGTAAATCACAATTATGTATAATCTAATATTTGAAATTCTTTGCTGCATTTTAGATTTATTTATTTTAAAAATTTGTTTTCAGTCTCTGTTTCAACACAAGAAAGAAAACATCTCTATTTTTTTTAGATGTTCTGCTTTTGTTTTTGTGGAATTTTTGATGTTACTGATATCACACTGCACCATACAGATAGAGAGTACCTTTATCGCATTACTTCGCACCTTTATTTCCACATTTCTAACTTTTTTGCTGACAGCCCTCTATCATGCACCCCTTGTCCACAAAATTTTTACTACAATTGTTTTTCAGGCACTTTCTGCAATTGCAGAACTTTTTTCTGCAGTTATTGTAGAACAGATAACTATACATTTTTATACAAATAATCCCATTGATTTTAATGTTACTTCAGCTTTCATTTCCAAACTCCTGCTTTTCTTATTTTCTCTTATATCTTGCATTTTTCTAACCAGACATAAGAGAACTTATAGTCTTTCCTACAATCTGCTTGTTGTGACTACACCACTCCTTTCCTTGGTCATCATTATCTTCACTCCATATCCAAAACTGCACTCAGATAGTGATTCCATACACTTTTTGTTATCTGCAGGTGGCTTATTTCTTCTTAACATTTTAAATTATTATCTTTTAGATAATGTCTTACTGGTCAATGATTTGCAGCATACCAAAAAACAACTGGATACCCAGATTCAATTTCAAACAGATAAGTACACACAATTGTCAACCGCTTATAAAAATACACGCAGTCTTTTACATGACACGAAAAAACATTTTTTCTACATTACGGAATGCGTAAATGCAGCACAGTATCATGTAATTCCAAATTATTTACAGGTTATAACAAAAGAATTGGAACATTGCTATAATCAGATTAATACAGGCAACCTTGTCATTGATACTTTTTTAAGTACTTATTTAAAAATGGCAGCTCAGGAAAATATTCCATTTTTAACAGACATTCAAGTCTCGACAGAGCGTATACCCACTTCTGACTATGCACTTTGTGTTATTTTGGGAAATTTATTAGACAACAGTATGAATGCCTGCAGAAAAATCACACCTCCCCTGGAACGATATATAAAGGTACAGATTTTCACCTCCCAAAGAGAGTTTGTTATCCATATTACTAATTCAGTTCCTGTAAACCTGTATAAATCCAAAAAAGAATCTTACTATGAAATGGAACATGGATATGGAATTCAAAACATAAAAAAAGCTGTGGAAGATAACTGGGGAACCTATACATATTTTCTTGAGAAAGACTATGAATCAATTGTTGTATTGCCAATTATCTCTTAATCAAAAAAACAAAAGGGTCAGAAACAGAAAAAGTTATTGACCTTTCTCTTTCTAACCCTTTTTATCATGGTTTCCTACATTCAGAAAACCATTTGCAACCTTCATCTATCCATTTCTGTCTCCATAGCTTAATTTGTTCATCCTTATTTGGAAAATCATCATAGCCATACTGGAATCCACAACATGGGCATATTTCATATAAACCAAAACCATCTTCATCATAAGGTGGTTCATCCAGTCCGTCATAATTGCATATTGGACAAGTATATTTCATACTATCATCCTCCTATTTTATCACTCCCTGTTGGATATAATTGTAATTATATTCAAATCAATTTTCTTTTTTATTAATAAATATACTTAGAATCTTTTCTGCTACTTTTAAACAAGACTTTACATCTTCATTGTAAACAGTCCCAAATGAATTTTTAAATATGATGTTTATTTCATTGCTTAGCTCCTCCACTGTAACTACGTTATTTTTAATATATTCCTCTATTTTCTTTCCTTCTACTATATATTCATCCTTAGGTGCCATTGGAAATAAATCTATAGGATCCCAACTGTTTAAAATTTCTAAAATATTATTCATCGTTCTTCTCCCAATTTCTTAATCTAATATTAATAGTATCTGTTCAGGTACTGAACAGATACCTTTAAATGTACAACAGGTCAGCCGAAGGCTGACCTGTTACAAACAAATAATGATTATCAACAACAATTGTACAACTAATATGGCAGGCATACCAAATACAAAACTTTTATGCTTTGTCTTATGTCGGAATAAATGCATACCATATAACGCCCCTATGCTTCCTCCTAATATTGCAGAGAGAAACAAAGTTTTCTCCGGAATACGCCACTGTTTTTTCCTAGCTTTATGCTTATCAATTCCCATAAGCACAAAACCCACAAGATTTGCAAGTACCAGATATGCCATTCCGATTTTCATCCAAATACTCACTTTATTCTCCCTCTTCATTAGAAGTGATTCCGATGCCCAACTCTTCTAACTGTTTCTCATCTACCACATTTGGTGCCTCAGACATAAGACAAGAAGCATCTTTTATTTTCGGGAAAGCAATTACATCCCGGATGCTGTCTTTCTTTGCCATAAGCATAACCAGGCGGTCTAAACCATAAGCCAATCCGGCATGAGGAGGCACTCCATATTTGAATGCATTCAATAAGAATCCAAACTGGCTATATGCCTGTTCTTTTGTAAATCCTAATGCTTCAAACATTTTCTCTTGTACATCATCCATATGGATACGAACAGAACCACCACCAATTTCCGTACCATTTAATACAATGTCATAAGCCTTTGCACGTACTCTTCCCGGGTCTGAATCTAACAATTCCAAATCTTCTTCCATAGGCATCGTAAATGGATGGTGCATTGCAGTATATCTTTCTTCTTCCTCTGACCATTCAAGCAATGGGAATTCTGTTACCCATAAGAACTTATATTCGTTCTTATCCAATAATTCCATCTGGTTTGCCAACTCCAGACGTAACGCACCAAGTACATCCCATACTACTTTATTCTTATCTGCTGCAAATAAAAGCAAATCTCCATTTTCTCCATCCATGGCTTTTACAAGAGCCTGCATTTCTTCCTCTTTCATAAATTTTGCAAAAGAAGATTTGATTGTGCCATCTGCCCCAATCGCAATATATGCAAGACCTTTTGCACCATAACCTTTTGCAAATTCTACCAAAGCATCTATCTTCTTTCTTGGCATAGCACCTTGTCCTTTGGCATTGATACCTCTTACGGTTCCGCCATTTTCTACAGCACCTTTAAATACCACGAAGTCACAATCTTTTACCACTTCTGTTACATTTACAAGTTCCATTCCAAAACGGATATCCGGTTTGTCAGATCCAAAACGATCCATAGCCTCCTGCCAAGTCATACGCTGAATTGGCAAAGATACTTCTACACCTATGGTTTCTTTAAAGATTTTTTGTAATAATCTTTCATTTACCTCAATAACATCATCTACATCTACAAAAGATAATTCCATGTCAATCTGTGTAAATTCCGGCTGTCTGTCTGCACGCAAGTCTTCATCGCGGAAACATCTTGCAATCTGAAAATAACGGTCATAACCAGAGCACATCAAAAGCTGCTTAAAAATCTGTGGTGATTGGGGCAATGCATAAAAATTTCCAGGATGCACACGGCTAGGAACCAGATAATCTCTTGCTCCTTCTGGTGTACTTTTATTTAATATTGGTGTTTCAATTTCCAAAAAACCTTCTTCTGCTAAAAACTGACGGGTCAAAGTAGACACCTGGCTTCTTAATATTAAGTTTCTCTGTAAATCAGGTCTTCTAAGATCCAGATAACGATATTTCAAACGTAATTCTTCCTTTGTCTTACTATCTTCTTCAATTGGAAATGGAGGAGTGTCCGCTTCTGATAATACCCGCATATCTGTAGCACGTACTTCAATCTCACCAGTCTTTAAATTCTTATTGACTGCACCTTCTCTTTTACAAACTTTTCCAGTAATTGCCACAACAAATTCACTACGAAGTTTTTCTGCTTTTGCAAAAACTTCACTTCCACAGTCACTTTCTTCAAAAATCACTTGCAGCAATCCCGAACGGTCACGGACATCTACAAAAATAAGTCCACCTTTATTTCTTTGCTTTTGCACCCATCCCATAATAGTAACTTCATTACCTGCATTCTCTATGGACAACTCTGCACATCGGCAGGTTCTGTGTAATCCACGCATTGATTCAGCCATTTTTATATTCCTCCGTTTATCATTTATTATTGTTTTAGTATCCATTGTGCAATCTGTGGAATATCTGCCTCAGATAATATATGCATATCCGTAGCACGCACTTCAATTTCGCCTGTTTTTAAATTCTTGTTGATGTCACCTTGTCTTTTACTCACAGTTCCAATAATTTCTACAACAAATTTGCTGCGGAGTTTTTCTGCCTTTGCGAAAACTTCACTTCCACAGTCACTTTCTTCAAAAATCACTTGTAGTAAACCAGAACGGTCACAAACATCCACAAAAATAATTCCTCCATGGTTTCTCTGCTTTTGTATCCATCCCATAATGATAACTTCATTACCTACATTCTCTATGGACAACTCTGCACATCGGCAGGCTTTGTGTAATTCATACATTGATTCAGCCATTTTCTATCTTTCTCCGTATATTACTTAATGTTGTAACTGTCAAAATCCCAAAACATTACTTATTGTTTTAGTATCCATTCTGCAATCTTATCCAAAGCAAGTTCCACTTCCTCATGTGTCTCCATATTCTTTACCTTTGCCTTGCCTTGCTCTAATTCATTTGTTCCAAGTACAACAGTATTCTTGGCACCAATTTTATTTGCATATTTCATTTGGGCTTTCACACTTCGATCCATATAATCGGTTTCCACTACCACACCTTCCATGCGAAGACGGGTTACTAGTTTATATGCCTGTGCTCTTGCTTCTTTTCCTAAGATTCCCACATAAAGCTCTGGAACTGTTGCAGATTCTAACTCTACACCCTCTTCTTCCAAGAAGTATATAATTCTCTCTAATCCCATTCCAAAACCTACTGATGGAATATCTTGTTTTCCATCAATTTCATGAACCAGATTATCATAACGTCCACCGCCACAAAGGGTAAATCCATCTTTATTTACGAATTCAAAAACTGTCTTGGTATAATAATCCAGACCTCTGACAATTCCAGTATCTATCTCAAAAGGGATTCCAAGTTCCCCAAGCATTGTTTGCAATTCTTCAAAATGCTCCTTACATTCTTCATCCAGATATTCTATTGTTCTTGGTGCATCTGCAACCACGGCTCTACAATCCGGAACTTTACAATCAATCACACGAAGAGGATTTTTCTGCATTCTTTCTTTACAGGTAGCACAAAGTTTATCTTCATGTTTATGCAAGTAACTAAGCAATGCATCATTGTAAGTTTTTCTGCAATTTGCACATCCAATGCTGTTAATATGCAGTTTTGCATCCTTCAATCCGATTTTCTTAATCAATGTAGTAACTAATGAAATCAACTCTACCTCTGCCAAGGGACTCTTAGAACCTACAAATTCCACTCCAAATTGATGATGTTGTCTCAATCTTCCGCTTTGGGGATTTTCATAACGAAAAGCTGGTGTTACATAAAACATTTTTGTAGGCTGGCTTTCTGCATACAAACTGTTTTCCAGATAGGCACGAATGGCACCTGCAGTTCCTTCTGGTTTTAGGGAAATACTTCTATTTCCTTTATCCAAAAATGTATACATTTCTTTTTGCACAACGTCTGTAGTTTCACCCACACCTCTTTGAAACAGCTCGGTATGTTCAAATACTGGTGTAATAATTTCCTTAATGTTATATACTTTGCACAAATCTCTGGCAATCTTTTCTATCACAGTTCTTTTGTGCATGTTTTCTCCATACCAATCCTGTGTACCCTTTGGCTTTTTTGTTATCACAATTATTTCCTCCTCTTCAATCAAGTGCTAATATTACTTCTTGCTTTTTCACTATTTCCAATTTTTCTTTTTTAAATAAATAATTTGTAAATTTTTCTGTCATTTCTGGAATATCCTCCAGATATATCCTGTCAAACAACTGTTCAGAATGAAGTAATCTTTGAAATGCTATCAATATTTTTATATCGAAATTCTTCGCTTCATCAAACATAACCTGTATGGCTGTATCCCTGTCAAACGCAGTACGATAAGTACGATTCGAGGTAAGAGCGGCAAATACATCACATACATGCAAAATTCTAGCTCCATAGGGAATATCCTCTCCAACTAAATTTTCTGGATATCCGCTTCCGTCATAATTTTCATGATGATGGTACACAGTTTGCTGCACAAATGCAGAATACTGTTTTTTCCGAAGCACATCATAGCTATATACCGAATGCATACGGAAATATTTCATTTCTTCAACTGCCATGGCATCTTTTCCATATAAATACCGGTTCATTTTTATTTTTCCAATATCATGAAGCAATCCTGCAATGGCAATTTCTCTGCAAAATGCTTCATCTTCTCCTAATTCTCTAGCTAAAAGAACAGAAAGATTACTTACTACAATTCCATGACAAATTGCATCAACAAGTTCCTCCTTAATGGAATCCTCTAAGGTTTCCAGCTTACTATATTCCTGATTGTACATATCCATATCTATCATGTCCATCCATCCTTTCAGTAAATCAGTCGAATCCTCTAAAGGGTCACGCACCAACTAATTTATCCTCAATTGTTCAAGATTCGTAACTGTTCATGGTTCTGAACAGTTACCACGATTCATTCTTTTCCCACAACAAACGGATACTTTTTAATTACCTCTTTTTTTCTATCAATCATTTCATCAATTCTATTTATATACTCTACAACATTTTTTACATTCTCAACCCGTTCCAATTTTTTTGCTCCCTCTGGAAGCATAATCTTTGTAGAAGCACCTGCCCCCAAGGCAAGTATGGATTGTTTCTCTTCCATAATAATAATATTATAAATGCTTTCCATACCTGGTTTTGCATACCCAATATTTTCCTGACTATCATTTGAAGAACCGGTTGCGTTCTTCTGCCGGTACATATAATAAGGTTCGTAATGATGTTCTTTAGCAAATTTTTCTGTAAGAGACAGCATTTCACTAGTATCTCCTACCATTGTATGCTCTTCCTCATCTAATTGCATATTCAGCCTTGCAGCACGTTTTACCACTAAAGAATGTACTGTTAAACTCTCTGGTGCCAGTTTTTCCACCCAGTCCAAAGTTTTCTTAACATGTTCTGTCTTTTCTCCCGGAAGTCCCATAATTAAATCCATATTAATGTTATCATGCCCTGCTCTTCTGGCAAGTTCAAACCCCTTTACAACTTCTTCCACTGTATGTTTCCGTCCAATATGGTTTAGTGTATCCTGATTCATTGTTTGGGGATTTATAGAAATCCGGGTGATACCCTCTTCTTTTAATGCCTGCAATTTTTCATAAGTAATCGTATCCGGTCTTCCTGCCTCTACTGTAAACTCAACTACATGCTCCATTGGAAAACTGTTCTTAATCTTGCGAACCAGACTTCTAAGCTGTGTAGTATCCAAAGCTGTCGGAGTTCCTCCACCTATGTAAATAGAAGTCAATCGCTTTGCCCATAAATTCTTAGCTGCAAAATCAATCTCTTTATACAATGCATGTAAATATCCCTGTACATATTTCTTAAACTGTTCCAGCGGAAAGGACGGAAACGAACAATACAAACATCTGGTAGGACAAAAAGGTATTCCTATATATAAACTATATCCATTCTTATAGTCAATAGCTCTTAAAATATCTAATTCTTTCTTTGCAATCTCGTATCCAAGAGAAATCTTATCTTTGGAGCAATAATATTGTTCTTTCATGTACCGTTCAATGTATTCTCTGCTCTCTCCCAGCTCCAAGTGTTCCATAGGAAGTTTACTTGGCCGGACACCGGTTAAAGTTCCCCATGGAAGCTCTTTCCCGGAAGCCTGGTGTAATGCCCGGTAAATACAGCGTTTTAGTACATTCTTATACACCTTTCTATCTTCTGCATTTGCACAATCTTGTTCCCGGAACCCTTTCTCCTTCGACATAGTTTCCACCACAACTTTGGAATCTCCAAGAAAAATTCTAATAAACAATTCCGTCTGACCGATATCCTTCTCTAAATCAAATCCCTCTCCATCCTCCCAAGGTTCTGTACCAATCACAATCTGTCTGCTCGGATAAAACGCTTTACACAGACTCTGGATGTCAAACACATAATCTTCTTTAGAAAGCTGAATTTTTATCATGATTTCTGTCCCTTTCTAGCAAATTATCCTCTATGAACAAGTTCACTTATGCAACTTGCAATACCTTTGCATGACTGAACTGTTACTAAAAATATGGATTATATTTTTTTTCGTATGAGAGAATAGTACTATCTCCATGTCCGGGAAAAATCTGCATATCCTCTGGCAGTGGTACTATTTTTTTACGAATAGATTCTTGTAATACCCTGCCATTTCCTGTTGGCAAATCACTTCTCCCTACTGACTGGCAAAATACCGTATCTCCACTAAATAATACATTCTCAGCTTCTAAATAATAACAAACACCTCCACTGGTATGCCCTGGTGTATAGAGAACTTTTATGGTCATTCCTGCCAATTCCAACACATCATTATCCTTTAGGGTTTTATTAGCTTTTGTAATATAAGGACGATTCATCATGCTTCCAGAACAGTTCTGATAGGGATCTTCCAGTAATTCTTCTTCATTCTCTCCAATATAAACCTGTACCTGATGTTTTTCCAGTAGTTCATTCACTGCCATCATATGATCAAAATGTCCATGGGTGAGTAAAATTGCTTTTAAATTCAACTGTTCTTCTTGAAGTTTTTGTTCAATACGCTCTGCTTCTTCACCCGGATCAATGATAAAGGCTTCCTTTGTCTCTTCATTACTTACTATATAACAATTGGTAGAAACAGGTCCTACTACCAGTCTGTTTATTCTCATACGTCATAACCCATCCTTCTATTTTAATTTGAGGTCCGTGTAATATCCAAAACACTTTCCACATTCCGAATCTTAGAAATTAAACTTCTAAGCTGTTCCACACCTTGTGTAGCAAATCCTACTGTAATTGTTGCTGTTCCTTTTTTGCTGGTCCGCACATTCATAGACCGTACATCAATCTGGTTTTCTGTAAATGTCTTTGAAATATCTACTAAGATGCCAGTCCGGTTATTGGCATATATAATAATCTCTGCATCATAAAGCTCACTCTTTTCTACAACATTGCTCCATTCTGCATTTATCAATCTTCCTCTGTCTTCTTCTGGCAAATTCATCATATTGATACAATCCGAACGGTGAATAGAAATTCCTCGTCCTCTGGTGACAAAACCTATAATTTCATCTCCCGGAACTGGTCCGCAACATTTTGAAAATCGTACTGCTACATCATCTGTACCTTTTACAACAACACCACTTTTTGAACGGACAACTGCTGTTGTTTTATTATTCTTATCTGTACTAATCTGTTCTCTTACAATCTCATCTGTAATCTTTGTTTTTTGTTTCTTATCATATTCTTCCTGAAGACGGCTGACTACTTGTCCTTCCTTCAAACCGCCATGCCCAATTGCAGCATATACAGACTCCCAATCCAGAAAACCATATTTCCGCATAGCTACTGAAGTATATTCTGGTTTTAATAAATCACTTGGCACTATGCTATGATTTTTGCAATAATTATAAAATAATTCTTTTCCCCGGACAATATTTTCCTCTTTAAATTCACTTCTAAACCATTGGTTAATTTTATTCTTCGCCTGTGTACTCTTTACAAGAGACAGCCAGTCACGGCTTGGTCCTCTGGAATTCTGCGAAGTAATTACTTCAATTCTATCTCCATTTTTAATCTGGTAATCCAAGGTCACAAGCCTGCCATTCACCCTTGCTCCTACCATCTTATTCCCTACTGCACTGTGAATACTGTAAGCAAAATCAATTGGTGTAGAGCCTGTAGGCAGATTCTTTACATCCCCAGAAGGGGTAAAACAATATACATTATCAGCAAACAAATCCAAATCACTCTTTAAAAGACTTAAGAATTCATGATTATCTGACATATCTCTCTGCCACTCCAGAATCTGTCTTAACCAGGAAAGCTTTTCTTCTTCGCTTACTTTTGTGTTACTGCCATCCAATCCCTCTTTATATTTCCAATGTGCTGCAATACCATATTCCGCTGTACGGTGCATCTCGTAAGTACGAATTTGAATCTCAAAAGGCGTACCAGTATGTCCAATCAAAGTAGTATGCAAAGACTGGTACATATTTTCTTTTGGCATGGCAATATAATCTTTGAACCTTCCCGGAATAGGCTTGTACATTTCATGAATCACACCAAGTGCTGCATAACAGTCTTTTACATTATCCACAATAATTCGTACTGCAAATAAATCATAAATCTGATCCAAAGTCTTATTCTGGTTCTTCATCTTACGGTAAATACTAAAGAAATGCTTTACCCTTCCATTAATCTTTGCATCAATTCCTGCACCATGAATATGTTTCGACACTTCATCTATAATATCTTTAATAAAGTTTTCTCTGTCTTGTTTTTTGGCATTGATCTTTACCGTCAGATCCTTATACACCTCTGGTTCCAAATACCGAAGAGATAAATCATCCAACTCAATCTTAATCTTGGCAATACCAAGTCTTTGGGCAATTGGTGCATAGATATCCATAGTCTCTCTTGCTTTTGCTCTTTGTTTTTCTGACTTCATATATTCTAAAGTCCGCATATTATGCAGACGGTCGGCCAGTTTAATCAAAATTACGCGGATATCCTTTGCCATAGCAAGAAACATCTTTCTAAGATTCTCTGCCTGTAACTCTATCTTATCGTTGGTATAATTAATCTGGGTCAGTTTCGTTACTCCGTCCACAAGCAACGAAACTTCCGCACCAAACATCTCTGTAATTTCTTCTGATGTTAGTACAGTATCCTCCACCACATCATGAAGCAGTCCTGCTACAATAGTCTCTTTATCTAATTCCAACTCTGCCAGAATAATACCAACACATATAGGATGAATAATATACGGCTCCCCTGACTTTCTTCTTTGATCCTTATGTGCATCTCTGGCAATGGTATATGCTTTCTCTATTACAGATAAATCTCCCGAAGGATGATAATTCCGAACTGTCTCAATCAACTGTTTATATAAAATCTCTGGTTCTGTAAAATGTGCAGGAGCAGAAATATCCTCTGATGCATGTCCCACCATATTTTCTTTTACATCTTCTAAACCGCTTTTTTTCATGTTTTCACCACCTGTATTCTTAAAGGAATTAGTAACTGTTCAGAACCATGAACAGTTACGTTCTAAGCCCATGAAAATTCGCCTTCGGCGAAGGGCTTAGAACAATCAACTTTCATTTTTCTTACGAAACACGCAGTAAATGCGTATTTCTACCTGAATAGTTACAGGAATTATTCTATCTAAACAGAAATGGGATTTCTTGTTACTGTTCACTCACAAGCTTATTTCTTATTTCACTGTCCTGATTATTTTCCAGGATACTTTACAATAGATGCCACATCATAATCTGCCAGTTTTTCTCTTCCCTTTAACCCTTCCAATTCAAGAAGAAAAACAATCTTAACGACTTCCCCTCCAAGCATTTCTACCAGCTTTGTAATTGCTTCAATGGTTCCTCCTGTTGCAATTAAATCATCCACAATTACAACTTTATCCCCAGGATGAACAGCATCCTTATGAATCTCCAAGGTTGCTGTCTCATACTCCAGCTCATACTCCATTTCAATCGTTTCGCAAGGTAGCTTTCCTTTCTTTCTAACTGGTACAAAAGCTTTTTTCATGTTATATGCAAGTGGTGATCCAAAAATAAAACCTCTGGATTCTGCACCTAATATTGTATCAAATTCCAAACCTTCCAATTCTTTTTGCATAGAATCAATTGCCAATTGAAATCCTTCACTATCCTGCAATACAGTTGTAATATCACGAAAATTAACACCCTTTTTAGGGAAATCTGGAATACTTCTTATATAATCTTCAACTTTTTTACTCATAACCATCCTCTTTTCTGCAGAGCACTTTCACTTCTGCTATCTCTTTTCTTTGGTAATGAACTTTACACTACCTATAATATCTGTATCATTCATTTTCAGCTAAATAATACAATGCAATAATCTTAATTCCTAATTATTCACACCCTATATTGCAGACCGCTGCTGTCGCAGCTAGGATCCGCTTATTAGCGTCACCTGTGTGCAATCATCGCCAATTGACCTATTAAGCATGAATAAGTCTTTAGTTCTAAGCCTTGGGCTTACATAAGACTTAGTTCATGCTTAAAGTCGTGAATAATCTCGGTTAATTATCTTTATTATAGCATTATCAACTAAAAATAGCAATGGATTGATATTCAAGAGTTGTACTAATTATTCTTAATCCTGGCATAATTCTCTATCACAATCTGCATAGTTTTCCGCCCATTGTATTCATTAATAGATGGATAGTAAGTGAACCCGATATCTATACCATTCTCCTCTCCATGCATCATTTTTGTATATTCTTCTTCGCCATATTCTTCCTTTAAAAATGTGGTAAATTGTTCTATATCCCCAAAATAAATGGCATCCATTCTGGCATTTTGAGGATTTGCAACTTTTGCCTTAAAAACATTTTTATTCTTACCAATTATAGCTCCACTTATTAGTCTAAAATGCTGTTCTGCAAATAAAGGTTTCTCATTACCTTTTCCAAAAGGCTCTAATATATTCAACTGTTCAATCAGATTTTCTGTAATATAATCAATAGGCATCGGTACATCTATCATTACTTTAGCCCGGAAATCTTCTTCTGTCAAAGTAGTATTCTCATTTAACCGCCTTCGTAATTCATCAAGATTTTCCGAAGGAAGAGAAAGCCCTGCTGCCATAGGATGTCCTCCAAATCTGCCCAATAAATCTTTACATTTTAATAATTCTTCAAACATATTATAAGTCTCTATAGAACGCCCAGAACCTTTGATTCCTTCTTCTACATCCACAAATATCAATACAGGCTTATGGTAACGCTCCCTGATTCTTCCTGCAATAATTCCAACCAAAGATTCATGACAATCCTCAAGTTTTACCAAAAGTATTTTGTCATCTATGATGTCCGATTCTTCAATTAGGGTAATGGCTTGTTCCTCTCCCTTTCTGGTCATCTCTTTACGGCTCTCATTTAATGCTTTTAAATCACTTGCCATAATATTTGCTTCCCTGTCATCCTGACACATAAGCAAATCCAAGGCTGCCTTCACTGTTTCCAACCTGCCTGCTGCATTAAAACATGGACCAATAATAAACCCAATATGATATGCTTTGATATCACGATCCAATAAATTATTGACTTCTAAAATTGCTCTTAGTCCTTTATTGTTTGTATGCTTTAACATTTCCAGCCCACATTTTACCAGTATACGGTTCTCGTCCTCCAAATCCATAACATCTGCAACAGTAGCAATGGCTGCATATTCAATTAAGGGTTTTAACTTCGTTTCGTCTATACCATAATGACGATATAACACTTGGGAAAGTTTAAATGTCACCCCTGCACCACAAAGCTTTGGAAATGGATAAGTACATTCTTTTTGCTTTGGATTTACAATAGCATCTGCTTTGGGCTTAATATAAATCCTGCTGCCATCTTCCTGTTCTTCAAAAGGTACTTCATGGTGATCCGTTACTACAACAGTAAGTCCTTTTTCCTTTGCATAAGAAACAGCATCCAGAGCAGCAATCCCATTATCACAGGTTATCAATAATCCTGCTCCTTTTTTCACTGCATCATCTACAATTCTCTGGTTTAATCCATATCCTTCTGTCACCCTGTTTGGAGTTTCTACAAAACACTCCGCCCCAACGGTTGTAAATGCGGTATGTAATATCATACTGGAAAATATACCATCCACATCAAAATCACTAGCTATTGCAATCACTTCTTTCTTGTCAATTGCGTGGATTAAGAGATTTACTGCCTTCTCCATATCCAGTAACAGTGTTGGCTCATATAAATCCTCCAATGTTCCCTGTAAATATCTGCGGATTCCCTCATCCTCCTTTACTCCACGGTTAATCATAATTCTTGCAATGACTGGGTCAATTCCGTATTTTTCCCCAATTTCTTTAAAATCTCCTCGTTTGTTATGTAACATCCATTTTTCCATTGTATTTAATCCCTTCCTTTGTTCCTTAAACAAAGTATACCACAAAAAGGGATACTGTTCAGCTACTCCATTCAAATTTTACTAAAAACTGTTTAGCCATAATACATATTCTGCCAGAATATGTATTATGCCTAAATTATAACCAAAAAGACCTAAGACAAATATCTTGTCTTAGGTCTCTTTTAAAAACATATTTTTTCTATAACTTTGCTTTATTATTAGAAACTTTATTTTTTATCACACACCACAATGGTCCTGTCAGGCAAATAGAAGAGAATGCTCCTCCCAAAATACCTGCCATCAAAGGCACTGTAAATTCTCTTAAAGAACTTACCCCTAATAAGAATAACATAAATATCATAATAAAGGTAGTAAGGGATGTATTGATATTACGGGTAATTGTCTGGCTTACACTGGCATTTACCACTTCTTCTAATGAAGTTCCCTTCTTCATCTGCTTCTTATTCTCACGGATACGGTCAAAAGTTACAATCGTTGCATTAATGGAGTAACCCAAAATCGTAAGCATACAAGCAATAAAGGTATTGCCTACACTAATCAGTCCAAGGAAACTTCCTACTGCATATACAGTCAACACAATCATAACATCATGAATCAACGCAATAATCGCACTAGTACCAAACCAGATATCATTAAACCTGATTGCAATATAAATCAGCATAAGCACTACTGCTATAACAATAGAAACTACCGCATCTTTTTTCATTTCATTACTTACCGATGCACTAATGGTTTCTGACTCAATGGTTGTTTCATCTACCTTGTAAGTATCTACAAAATACTGGGACAGCTTTGCTCTCTGCTCCTTATCCAAAACTGTAGTCTTAACTGTTAACGTATTCTCATTCTTCACTTCTGAAATCTCTGGTGTCTGGGAAAACATCTCACTTACCGAAGCAGAAACATCATTTTTAATATCTCCAGCTACATACTCTTTACCAAAAGTTACGGTAGTAGAAGTACCTCCCTTAAAGTCCAATCCATAGTTTAGGATAGTTCCCATGGAAGATTTGTTAGCAATTAAGCTTCCCACACAAACTACAAGAAATACTACTACAATAATTGCAGCCTTAGAAAAATTCTTAACAAATGGAACAACTTTTGCTTCTTTCGCCTTTCCATAGAACTTCTCATCTTGGAAACCAAGTAAGATAAGTCCATTAAGCACAAATCTTGTCACATACAATGCTGTAATCATAGACAAAATTACACCAATCATCAAAGTCTGGGCAAAGCTTGCCACAGTTCCAGAACCCATCATCATAAGCACAATTGCCGCAATCAAAGTGGTAATATTACCATCTAAAATTGCAGATAAGGCTTTTCCAAAACCATTCTTCATAGAATTCTCCAAAGAACTTCCTGCTGCCAATTCTTCCCTAATACGCTGGAAGATAATAACATTGGCATCCACCGCCATACCAATAGATAAGAGGATACCTGCCACACCTGGTAAGGTAAGTGTCACATCAAAAGCATTTAAGGTAAGACTCAACGCCCCAACATAAATTACCAATGCAATACTTGCTGCCAATCCTGGAATACGGTACATAGCTATCATAAAAAGAACAATCAGAATAAATCCAATGACTCCAGCAATTAAGCTTGTCCGAATGGCTTCCTCTCCTAACTTTGCTCCTACCACATTAGAACGGATCTCCTTTAATTCCAAAGGAAGAGCTCCGATACGAATGGTAGATGCCAGTTCTTCTGCTTCTTCCATGTTTGCTTGTCCATCAATCTGTGCTTTTCCTCCAGATATTTCCTTCTCTACCCTTGGATTAGATTGTACTACTCCATCATAAACGATAGCAATATTACTTCCTGCTGCTTTTTTTGTACCTTCTGCAAACTTTTTGGAACCTTCACTGTTAAATTCTAAACTTACATAATATTCTGTAGCCGTTCCTGTTTTATTACTTCCGGCTACACCTTCTGCCTTCTCAATATCAGAACCATCTACAATTACCACTTTTGCATCATATAATTCCTGTTGGTCTTTCGCCAAAGATTGTTTTACAATACTGGTAGCATCTGGATCCTCTAAGAAAGGTCTTAAATCCTTTTCTTCTACAAAAAGTATGCTTCCAGCCTTACCAAGCTTTTCAAGAACTGCATCTGCATCTTTTGCACCAGGAATATCTACATTAATGCGGTTACTTCCCTCTTTGTATACTACTGGTTCCTCTCCAAGATTCTCTATACGCTTTTGAATCTTATAGACCGTGTCATCCATCTGCTGGGAACTTGGATTATCCTTTACTGTCTGGTAAGTAACACTTACACCACCGGCAAGGTCAAGTCCCAGACGAATATTTTTTGTACTTCCCTTATGCTGTGCTCCAAGTCCTGCAAAGGCAATATAGCCTAACCCACCAATTGCAAGGACGCAAAGCAGGATATATAATATCCCTTTTCTTACATTCTTCATTGTAAAATCTCCTTCACTTTAAATCTATCAGGCAGATGTCTCCATAAGATTTTTTCTACATGCCCTCTTTTGCGGCTTCATCCACCTTTAACATAATAGCACATTCGATACGTTTCTTCTGTAAATCACATCCAATATCATACGCACCATTTATGTCTCCTGAAAAATTAAATGCATTGGCAGCACACCCACCACTGCAATAAAATCTTGCAAAACAGTCTTTGCATTTTTCTTTTGCATATACATTACAAAGTTTAAACTTGTCCTGTACTTCAGTGTTAGTAATACCTTCATCTACATTGCCAAGTAAAAAATCTTCATTGCCCACAAACTGATGACAAGGGTAAAAATCCCCCCATGGAGTTACTGCAAGGTATTCTGTTCCAGAACCACATCCAGACAAACGCTTAGCCACACAAGGTCCACCAGTCAAGTCAATCATAAAATGGAAAAAGTTAAAACATTTTCCCTGATCACGTCTGCGAATCATCTCATGTGCCAATTTATCATATTCTTGACAAATCGTTTCCACATCAGTCTCCCTAATAGCATAATCCGCTTCAGGAGGTGCCACTACCGGCTCAACAGATATCTGCTCAAATCCCAAATCCGCCATGTGAATCACATCTTGGGCAAAGTCTTTGTTAAAATGTGTAAAAGTTCCCCGTACATAATAATTTTTCTGTTCTCTGCTCCCTGCTAATTTTTGGAACTTAGGAACAATAATATCATAACTTCCCTTTCCATTCCTTGAGGGACGCATCTTATCATGAATTTCTTTTCTTCCATCTATACTAAGTACCACATTTGCCATCTCTTTATTAGCAAACTCCATAATATCATCATTCAATAATACACCATTTGTAGTAAAAGTAAAACGGAAATTTTTATCATGAATTTTCTCTTGTTCCCTTCCATACGCCACTAACTGTTTTACCACATCAAAATTCATAAGCGGCTCCCCACCGAAAAAGTCAACCTCTAAGTTTCTTCTGGTTCCGGAATTGGCAATGAGAAAATCCAATGCTTTTTTTCCCACTTCATAGCTCATAAGTGCACGACGGCCTTTGTATTCCCCTTCTTCTGCAAAACAATATTTACAGGCAAGATTACAATCGTGGGCAATGTGCAGGCACAAAGCCTTTACCACTGTTTTTCTTTCTTTAAAATCAAACACAACATTTTGATAAACATCTTCTGTAAATAATGTGCCTTCTTCTTTTAATGCCTCTATTTCTGAGATTGCTTCCTCTATATATGCCTCTGAAATGGTTTCCTCTAAGACTTTCGCATAGTCAGGCTGTTGATATTTTTCCATTAAGACATGCACAATTTCTTCTTTTGGTTTCGTATCATACATTTCTAAAATATCATAAACCAAATCATCCACTACATGAACACTGCCACTATTTACATCTAATACAATATTATATCCATTGCTTTTATACTGGTGTATCATCGTTTCTCCTTTCGAAACACGTAACAGTCCAGCCGGGGGCTGATCTGTTATGGAATTGGGCAAGCTTTACATTATAAATTGCCCAATTTCAATCCTGTTTTAGTCTTTTTTATGGTCTTACACAGCAGAGTGTGCAAGACCTACCTGAATAGTTATTGAAACACAATTTTATAGAGTTTTCCTTTTATCATCTGTAAGCTGTAACAGAGAATGTCAATGTATTGAAAACAACACATTGACATTTTTATAATCTAATAGTAACAGTTCAGCCTATAGGCTGAACTGTTACATCTAATCTTTCTGCTCACAGCTATTTTACTTATGTTCACAGCTCTGGTTTCCAACAGTACAAGATGTCTTACATGCTGACTGGCAAGATGTCTGGCATTCTCCACAACCACCTTTTTTTACTGTCTGCTGTAAGTTCTTTGTAGTTAAGGACTTAATATGTTTCATTGTAAGATCCTCCTTCCTAATATATTCAAAAAGCAAGTACATCTACGCATTCTTGCGGCGGCAAAATATAGGCATCCGTAACTGTTCAGAACCATGAACAGTTACAGGCATTCAACCTATGAATGCCTATATTTTGCCTACTATATTACAGTATAACACATTTTTCGCTACATGAAAAGTTTTTTTTCTGTCAGCTAACCATTCCCCCAAACATACCACTCAACACACAGAGAACGCCTGCTAATATCAAATCTTGTATATCCCCTAACATATATGCATTTCCTAAAAAGGATATCAGGAAAACAACAAGAAAGTATCCAACTCCAAGTAATAACCCCCATAAAAACTTTCTTTTTTCCGCTTTTTTTCCAATCATCCATCCACCAATAAAATTGGATATTATGTATGCTGCTACCAACATTCCACTAACTACAGTTGGTGACATATCCGTTTTATACCAGAAAAATGCGGTTATCACTAAGAGTACCATAGTAATTAGAAAAGTAATTGCCATGCACTTTATGTACACCAATCCCATTTCCATTTCTTTCTTTGCATTTTTTTCTTTCATATTTACGCCTACCCCAACACTAACACTTATTCTATACTATGTATCTATGGTTATATATATTCCTTATAACAGCTGTTGCTTTTTATTCTTAAGTTCGTTACAATAAAACATATATTATAACTGTTCATGGTTCTGAACAGTTACCATATAAAAACAGATTGATAAAGGGGAAGTTATTATGAAATACATTGATTTACATGTACATTCCAATGTTTCTGACGGAACTTTTACACCTACCCAGTTGGTGGAAGAAGCCATTCAATGTGGTCTATCTGCCTTTGCCCTTACAGACCATGATACTACAGATGGTGTTGCTGAGGCACTGGATGCTGCAAAAGAAGCGAAAAAGTCAGGAAAAGCAATAGAAGTAATTAGTGGGACTGAATTGTCTGTCGCATATAAAAACAGGGATATTCACATGCTTGGATTATTTTTAGATTATGAAAATTCTACTCTACAAAAGGCTTTACACAAAGCAAAAGAGTCTAGAGAAAACCGTAATAAAAAAATGGCAGAAAATCTTGAAAAAGCAGGTTTTGATATAGATATAGAACGATTAAGCAATTTTTTTGAAGAAGGTACCATACTTACCAGAGCACATTTTGCCCAGTATTTATTTCAGACAAAACAAATTGTTTCTGTCAATGCTGCCTTTCGCAACATCTTAAATACGGATGGTCCATATTATGTCCCAAGAAAATATATAGAACCAGAGAATGCCATTCGTCTGATTAAACAAGCGGGAGGAATTCCAATTCTTGCCCACCCACTGATTTATCATCTTCCTGAAGAAGAACTGGATGCCCTAATTGCCAGACTAAAAGAAATGGGGTTAGAAGGTATTGAAGTATTTTATTCTGCCAATACCGGATTTGATGAAGGTATTCTACGGCAGTATGCAAATAAATATAATCTTGTTATGAGTGGAGGTTCTGATTTCCATGGTGCAAATAAACCACTTATTTCTTTAGGAACAGGAAAAGGAAATCTACATATTCCTTATTCCCTGCTGGATCACTTAAAAAAACGATTATAGACAAGCTTTAACCAAAATTATATTTTGACATAACAAAACCCAGCCTTTCATCTTTGACGGAGGGCTGGGTTTCGCAGCTATATCATTTTTTTATTTTTCTGCCTTTTCTACTTCCAAAATACATTCTTTCTTCATTGGGATACGGCAGTTTTTATTACATCCAAATTCAACAGTAACTGTATTATTGCTATCATTCACATCTGTTATAACACCATAAAATCCACTGCTTGTCAAAACACTATCTCCAACCTCTGCAGAAGCAACAATCATATCACGTTGCTTTTGCTCTTTACTTTGTTTGCGGAACATAAATACATAAAATACTACCATAACCAAAATCATAACAAGAAGCATCATACCACTGCCTCCTGCTCCATTCGCCGCATTTGCTCCATTTTCTGTTAATACCGAAAATAACATCATCTAATTACATCCTTTCTTAATCTTAGTTCTCCATTATCCACAAAATAGTAACAAATCAATTACTGATCAGCCGTCTACACCTCGCTCAAAACCTTCTAATTTTTCTTTCTTATAAGACTTATAACGGTTCTCCCGGATAGCCAAACGGATTTCTTCCATCATCGTATTATAAAAATACAGGTTGTGAAGAACAAGTAATCTTAATCCCAACATTTCCTTTGCTTTAAGCAGATGCCTGATATATGCCCTGCTATAGGTCTTGCAGGCTGGACACTGGCATCCTTCTTCAATCGGCTTCCCATCTCTTTCAAATCTGGCATTTAAAAGATTAATCTTTCCAAAATTGGTATAGGCATGACCATGTCTTCCATTTCTGGTAGGGTATACGCAATCAAAGAAATCCACACCTCTGTCTACTGCTTCTAAAATATTCGCTGGTGTACCTACCCCCATAAGATATGTAGGTTTCTCTAATGGTAAGTGAGGGACTGTCTCTTCAATAATCCGGTACATTTCTTCGTGACTTTCTCCTACGGCAAGACCACCTAATGCATAACCATCCAGTTCCATGTCAGAAATCTCTTTCGCATGAGCAATCCGGATATCCGCAAAAGTCCCTCCCTGATTAATTCCAAAAAGAAGCTGTTCTTTATTAATCGTATCCGAAAGAGTATTTAACCTGACCATCTCCTCCTTGCATCGTGCAAGCCACCTAGTAGTCCTATCTACTGATTTTTGCATATAGTCTCTGGTTGCAGGATGAGGTGGACATTCATCAAATGCCATAGCAATGGTAGATGCCAGATTAGACTGTATCTGCATACTTTCTTCTGGTCCCATAAATATTTTTCTTCCGTCTACATGAGAAGAAAAATACACACCTTCTTCTTTTATCTTTCTTAGACCAGCCAGAGAAAACACCTGAAATCCACCAGAGTCTGTTAAAATGGGTTTATCCCACACCATAAACTTGTGTAGCCCACCCATTTCTTTCACAACCTGGTCTCCAGGTCTTACATGTAAATGATAGGTATTGGAAAGCTCCACCTGTGTGCCAATCTCCTGTAAATCTGTAGTTGCCACTGCACCTTTTATGGCAGCAGCGGTTCCTACATTCATAAACACTGGTGTTTCAATTGTTCCATGTACCGTTTCAAAAACAGCACTCTTTGCCCTTCCATCCTGATTTTTTATTGTGTAAGCAGCCATGTTCTCTCTCCTACATCTTTTCAAGCAAATTTATAGATAATACTTTGCTATCTGCAAGATAATAAGCCGGAACCTGATAATCCGGTGTACCATAATTCACTTTTGCAAACTGTCTTACAACTTGTTCGTATGTCTCTTTTGTAAAACGAATTCCATAAAGGCTTGCCACATTACAGAATATAGTAGGGCTGATAGAAAATCCCCACTGGCTGTCATCATCAAGAAAACATCCATTCAGAAAACTTTCTGGTGTAATCTTTTCCTGTCTGCTGCCTTCTGTTGCATAAAGTTCGATGTAATTTGTATTTTCATTCACAAGTATTTGTAATTCCCATGTTTTATCTTCTGATAAAACAGCCTTAATTGCTCTTACATTTTTCTTTTCTGTAGTAGTTCCACGGAAAGTCTGCATCATCATAATCAATTTATCAATACTTTCCTGATTCAGCACTTTACTTTCTACTGTTCTGGTATTTCCCTTCAAATACGCTACCAGACTATCAATCTCCTCTTGTGACAATAAAGAAAAATTATTCTCTTCCATATCCGCTCTCCTCCATATTTCTTTTGCATATATTGAATCTTCAATTATTCACGTCAGATAACCATTAAAATTATACTTATCTTCTTATGATATGATAAAACATTTCATAAAAAATGGCAATCTTTTTCTTTTTTGCCTTTCTATATTTTGTGTGCTATGTTACTGTTCACACCTACGGTGCAAACAGTAACGGAATCCAGCCTATTTATAAT
>CAMWUK010000002.1 GCA_947177415.1 uncultured Clostridiaceae bacterium | reverse complement strand
CCCCTTTTTTTTACACCCAGACGCCGGCATACGCGATTCATGAGCGTCTCGTGGGCTCGGAGATGCGTCTAAGAGCCAGATGATGTTGGAAAATATTGGAATATATCTTAAAAATTTATAAAAGTATAAGAATTTTAAGAAAAACTTGTTGAATCCTAAGTTTAGTAATGATACAATAAAAGATAGCAGCCTTTTTGATAATGAAAGAAAGGCTTTTAAAACTTGATGATATACAGCCTGTGGTAATGCGAAGGTTGTCATATACTAGTGTACTGTCTCATTCACATTTCGCCAAATAACTTGTCTGAATTTCCATCTGCCACGTTGTCTTCGCTCAACGATGCCACCACATCGCCTCGTTCAGCCGCCTTGCAGACTGAAAATTCATTTTACGTCATTTAGCTGAAAATGAATGAGACAGTACATTAGTGAATTTTTGAAAGTATAATAAAGAAAGGGAAAATGCATAAATCAAAATGCAGAGGTGTTAAAATGGGATTTTTTACAAAGATATTCGGAACACATAGTGAACATGAATTGAAACGTATTTATCCAATTGTGGATAAGATTGAAGCCTTAGAGCCAGATTATGAGAAGCTGTCAGACGAAGAGCTTCAGCACAAGACAGTAGAATTTAAGGAGAGATTAGAAAAAGGAGAGACATTAGACGACCTTTTAATCGAGGCTTTTGCTACAATTCGTGAAGCTTCCAAACGTGTCCTTGGAATGCGTCACTACCGTGTACAGTTAATTGGTGGTGTGATATTACATCAGGGACGTATTACAGAGATGCGTACTGGTGAAGGTAAGACATTGGTATCTACACTTCCTGCATATTTGAATGCATTGTCAGGAAATGGTGTGCATATCGTAACTGTCAATGACTATCTGGCAAAGCGTGATGCAGAGTGGATGGGTAAGGTACATGAATTTCTTGGATTGACAGTTGGTGTAATTTTAAATAGCATGGATAATGACGAACGTCGTGAAGCGTATGCTTGTGATATTACATACGCTACAAATAATGAATTGGGATTTGATTACCTAAGAGATAATATGGTAATTTACAAAGAACAGCTTGTTATGCGTGGGTTGAATTATGCTATTGTGGATGAGGTTGACTCTGTTTTAATTGATGAAGCAAGAACACCACTTATTATTTCCGGACAAAGTGGAAAGTCTACAAAACTCTATGAAGCTTGCGACAATCTGGCAAGAACCTTGGAGAGAGGTACTGAGACAGAACTTTCCAAAATGGATGTTATTATGAAGGAAGAAACCGAAGAAACTGGTGACTTCGTTGTAAATGAAAAAGATAAGAATGTTAATCTTACAGAACAAGGTGTTCATAAGGTTGAAAAATATTTCCATATAGAGAATCTGGCAGATCCAGAAAATTTAGAGATCCAGCATAATATTATTTTAGCATTGCGTGCCCATAACTTAATGTTTAAAGATAAAGATTATGTGGTAAAAGATGATGAAGTATTAATTGTAGATGAGTTTACTGGACGTATTATGCCAGGAAGACGTTATTCTGATGGTTTGCATCAGGCAATTGAGGCGAAGGAAAGAGTGAAGGTTCGTAGAGAGAGCAAAACACTTGCTACTATTACTTTCCAGAACTTCTTTAACAAGTATGCAAAGAAGAGTGGTATGACAGGTACTGCCTTAACAGAAGAAAAGGAATTCCGTGAAATTTATGGAATGGACGTTGTTGAAGTGCCTACCAATAAGCCAGTACAGCGTGTGGATTATCAGGATGCAGTATATAAAACGAAAAGAGGTAAGCTGAATGCAGTTGCAGATGAAATTGAAGAAGCACATGCAAAAGGACAACCTGTCTTAGTAGGTACAATTACCATTGAAGGTTCCGAGGAACTGAGTGCAATCTTAAAGAAACGTGGGATTCCTCACAATGTTTTGAATGCAAAGTTCCATGAAAAGGAAGCGGAGATTATAGCAGATGCAGGACAGCTTGGAGCAGTTACCATTGCAACGAATATGGCTGGTCGTGGTACAGATATTAAGCTTGGTGATGGTGTAGTAGAGCTTGGTGGATTAAAAATTATTGGTACAGAGAGACATGAATCCCGTCGTATTGATAACCAGTTGCGTGGTCGTGCTGGTCGTCAGGGAGACCCAGGAGAATCCCGTTTTTATATTTCTCTGGAAGATGACTTGATGCGTTTGTTTGGATCTGAGAGACTGATGGCTATGTTTAACTCGCTGGGACTTGGAGAAGATGAACTGATTGAGCATAAGATGTTATCCAATGCAATTGAGAAAGCACAGATGAAGATAGAAGGTAACAACTTTGGTATCCGTAAGAATTTGTTAGAATATGATAGAGTGAATAATGACCAAAGAGAAATTATCTATGAAGAAAGACGTCGTGTGTTAGATGGAGAAAGTATGCGGGATACCATTTACCGTATGATTACAGATAATGTGGAACGTTGTGTAGATACTGTAATTGGAGAAGACCAGAATGCAGACGAATGGGATTTACATGAATTGAATCAGTTGCTCCTTCCAATTGTACCATTAGAGAAAATCGTACTCACAGAGGAAGAAAAGTCAAGTATTAAGAAAGCACAGCTTATGCAGACGTTAAAAGAGGAAGCAACAAAACTATATGAAACAAAAGAGGCAGAATTCCCTGAAGCAGAACAGATTCGTGAAGTGGAGCGTGTTATTCTTTTGAAAGTAATTGACAGTAAGTGGATGGATCATATTGATGATATGGATCAGTTACGTCAAGGTATTGGTTTACAGGCTTATGGACAGCGTAATCCAGTTGTGGAATATACTAATAGCGGATTTGAAATGTTTGGTGAGATGATTAATGCAATTGAAGAAGAGACAGTAAGAGCCTTGATGAATATTCGTGTGGAACAGCAAGTGGAAAGAGAACAGGTAGCTAAGGTTACTGGAACCAATAAAGATGAAAGTTCTGTCCGTACACCGAAGAGACGTACAGAGAAGAAGATTGGACCAAATGAGCCTTGTCCATGTGGAAGTGGCAAGAAATACAAATTCTGCTGTGGAAAATCATAATTTGAGAAGGAGACCAGTATGGATAGAATGGTAAGTGCGGGCGGTTATGGGATTTGTTTGTTTTCCGCAGACACTTTGCAGGATTTTTTGAAGCGGGAGAAAATTCGGAAACGAAAGCTGCTAAGCCTTCTTCAAAAGGATAAGGAACTTTATCTGACTACCCAGCGGGAGGGAATTTTGGTTCCTCTGGTGCAAATCAATTATGGCGGATATATGATTAAATTGGCGGGGCATGATGAGCCGTTTGATGACCAATGGGAGCAAAAAATAGACTATGATGGCTTTAATTTGGAAGTGAAGGATGGTCTTTGGATCTCTGCCATTGAGCAGCTTGAACCCTTTGAGCCAAAGGAATATCATGTTGCAGAGGAAGAGGTTTACACAGTGGGTCGTCAGGAACACTACCATTCCCCGCAGGAACGCTGGGTCAAGACTCTGGATGGTGTTATTGTTTACACAGATATTAAGTATGATGTTCCTGCTGGAAAATACTTGTTGTCCATTAAAGGCTATGTCCGGAAAGAACCATTAGATTACCCTGCTCCAAATTGTGGCTTTTTCTTCTCACTTACAGAAGTGGATGTCTTTGAGAGTTTCAAAAATCCGAGAGAATCTGATGATTATGATTTTAATGTGGGAAGCATGAAGTAGAAAATTTCCAGTTTATTCCCGCGAAGCAACGAGCCAAGTGCGAGCAAGCTCGCATTTGGCGACTGCCGCAAGGGTCAAATACCCCGCACCTTGGGGCGAACTTGCTAAAAAGAAGCTAGGTCATGCCCCATAGCTTGCTGCGGGGTATTTGACTGGATTGGAAAATTGAAGTTTATGTAACAGATCAGCCCCTGGCTGAACTGTTACAAGTTTATGGAGGATAGGATATGAAAAATTTCGATTCAAATTACACATTGCTGGAGGGGATGTATCGAGATGGGTATTTTCCAGATTTCCTAGTGGATAAAGTAAAAGACTTGGTGCAGGATGTCATTGGATTGTTAGAAACAGGAGAAAAAAATTTAGAAAAAATACAAAATAAATTTGATGAAATGACACTGGCAATCAATGAGCTGCAGGAAGAATTTGAAGATAATGACAGTGAAATAGAAACTGTTGCAAGAGAGAGTATTGGTGAAACAGTAGAATATATCTTGAATTGGTTTGACATTGATCTTGATGTAGAGGATGCTATCCGCCAACGGGACTGGTAATACAGAGAACTTAGAATGTTTACATTTATTAGCAGGAAAAAGAAAGGTGATTTCACCTTTCTTTTTGCCTTTTCTGTAAAAAAGTGGTATACTAATTAACATTAGAGCAATAGTTTACGGCATACAAAATGAAATTTTGTCATAATAGTTAAGCTTGTGGGCTGAACTGTTACATTATGTCAGCGAAGCTGACTCGGTATGCCGCCACAAAGAACGTTTAGGTGTTCTGGAAATTAATTAGATAGAAAGAGGTGATAAGATGGTTGAATTAGATAATTTTAAAAGTACATTAGGTGCTTACAAGCAGCCATTAAATGAAGTGGGGGATTCACTTTGACTTAGCTGTAAAGAAGCTAAGAATAGAAGAATTAGAGAGGATTATGGAAGAACCAGGGTTCTGGAATGATCAGGAAAAGTCCCAACAATCCATGAAAGAATTAAAAGGACTCAAAGAGGTAGTGGAAGGATTTGCAAAACTTGCAGGTACTTATGAAGATATAGAGACTTTGTTGGCTATGGGATATGAAGAACAAGATGAGAGTTTAATTCCGGAAATTGAACAGGAATTGAATGAATTTATAGAAGAATTTGAATCATTGAGAATCCGTACCTTATTGTCAGAGGAATATGATGGGGATAATGCAATCTTAACACTCCATGCAGGAGCAGGTGGAACAGAAAGTTGTGACTGGGCAAGTATGCTTTGCCGTATGTATCAAAGATGGGCAGATAAGCATGGTTTTGAGACTGAAATGATTGACTTTTTGGATGGAGATGAGGCAGGACTTAAATCTGTTACATTGGAGATTAAGGGTGAGAATGCCTATGGATATTTAAAATCAGAGCATGGGGTGCATCGTTTGGTACGGATTTCACCTTTTAATGCGGCAGGCAAAAGACAAACCTCTTTTGTTTCTTGTGATGTAATGCCTGATATAGAAGAGGATTTGGATATAGAGATTAATGAGGATGATATCCGGGTGGATACCTATCGTTCCAGTGGAGCAGGTGGACAGCATATCAATAAGACATCTTCTGCTATTCGTATTACCCATTATCCTACAGGTATAGTGGTACAGTGTCAGAATGAACGCTCCCAGCACATGAATAAGGATAAAGCCATGCAGATGTTAAAGGCAAAATTATATTTGTTGAAACAGCAGGAGAATATGGAAAAAGAGTCTGGCATACGAGGTGAAGTAAAAGAAATTGGTTGGGGAAATCAGATTCGTTCGTATGTTATGCAGCCTTACACAATGGTGAAAGATCATCGTACCAGTGAGGAAATAAGTAATGTAAATGCTGTATTAGATGGTGATATTGATGCGTTTATTAATGCATACCTGAAGTGGAAGAACACCAAAAGATAAAGACTTTATTCTTTAAACAAATACAGCTTGAAAAGGGGGATTTATTATGAGAAGAATGAAACAGGTTTTATGTGATGTGGGTGGAAATACTTATGGTATTGACATTGCACATGTGCAGGGGATTGAAAAACAATTAAACATTACTCCAATACCCAATGCACCCCAATATATTGAAGGAATTGCAAAATTAAGAGACAGTGTGATTCCAGTGTTTAGTTTACATAAAAAGTTTGGTGTGGAAGTAAAACCAGAAACAGGAGACAGTAAATATATTGTGGTAAAATTAGATGATTTGTTGTTAGCTTTTCAAGTGGACATGGTAGCTGAGATTGTGGAACTACCAGAAGATAAATTTATGGAAGCACCACATGTTGTAGTGTCTGAAGAGACTAATTATATTGAGTCCATTATCTGTGTAGACAAGAAACTGGTTATTGTTTTGGACGTACATGGTGTGTTAACGGAAAAGGAAAAGGAGAAACTTACTCAGATAGTGAATGAGTATTAAAAAAGGAAGGGTGTTATATGGGAAAAGAAAGATTTGAAATTTATCTTTTTAATATAGCACGCTTCTTCTTTTCTACCCTTGCATTTAAGGGGAATTTATGTTAGTATATCTTTCGTGGGTAAACAAGTGTATTTCCTGTGCATACACAGAGATGTAATTCCATAGGCATAATGGAGGAATATGAAATGGGTACTACAGAAGAAGAACAATATTTCCTTGTGAAAAAGAGTGCTTTGCCAGAAGTATATCGTAAAGTAGTGGAAGCAAAGCGTTTGCTGGATTCCCAGAGAAATGTTACGATACAAGAAGCAACAGATGCAGTAGGAATTAGCCGTAGTTCTTTTTATAAGTATAAGGATGATATTTTCCCTTTTCATGATAATACAAGGGGAAAGACGGTTACATTTATGATGCAGGTAGATGATGAGCCTGGATTGTTATCGAAGATTTTAAGTCTGGTGGCTAAATATCAGGCGAATATTTTGACGATTCATCAAAGCATACCTGTGAATCGTATTGCCATGCTTACCATTAGCGTGGAGATTGCCTCTGAAACAGGTGAGGTGAGTCAGATGATTCAGGAAATAGAAGCTTTGCCAGGAATGCATTTTTTAAAGATTATTGCAAGGGAATAAAAACTATTGTAATGACACAAGAGTGAATGGAACACTCCTTGTTAAAAACATAATAAGAGAAAAGGATTTGTCTGTAAAGACAGAATGGAGGACAATATGTTAAACGTCAGTGTGTTAGGTTATGGTACAGTCGGTTCAGGTGTGGTAGAGGTATTGACTACCAATAGGGAAAGCATTGCAAAGAAGGCTGGACAGGAAATCAATGTAAAGTATATTCTTGACTTAAGAGATTTTCCGGGAGATCCTCATGAGGACAAGGTAGTACATGACTTTAACACGATTGTAAATGATGCAGATGTGCAAATCGTTGTGGAGACTATGGGAGGAGTAAAGCCTGCTTATGATTTTGTAAAAGCTTGTTTGGAGGCTGGAAAGAGTGTATGTACTTCCAATAAAGAATTGGTTGCAAAGCATGGGGCAGAACTTCTTGCTATTGCAAAAGAGAAGTCTATTAATTTCTTTTTTGAAGCCAGTGTTGGAGGCGGCATTCCAGTAATTCGCCCTATGGTTCAATGTTTAAATGGAGATGTAATTGAGGAAATTTCCGGTATTTTAAATGGTACTACAAACTACATTTTGTCAAAAATGACTACAGAAGGTTCTGATTTTGACTCTGTATTAAAAGATGCACAAGACAAAGGCTATGCAGAACGTAATCCAGAAGCGGATGTAGAAGGATATGACGCTTGTAGAAAGATTGCAATCTTAACATCTCTTGCTTATGGTAAACAGGTAGATTATGAAGATATTTACACAGAAGGTATTACAAAGATTACGGATGTGGACATTAAATATGCAAAAGCACTTGGTGCGGCAATCAAGATTTTTGGCAGCAGCAAGAAAGTTGGAGAGCATATTTATGCAAAGGTTGCACCTGTTATGATTAACAATGCACATCCATTATATAGTGTAAATGATGTATTCAATGGTATTTTTGTAAAGGGAAATATGGTTGGTGATGTTATGTTTTATGGTAGTGGAGCAGGAAAACTTCCTACTGCCAGTGCTGTAGTTGCCGATGTTGTAGAAGCAGCAAAGAATTTGCATACAAACATTCCGGTTATCTGGGATAGTGAGAAATTAATACTTACAGACATTAAAGATGCCAGTCAGCGTTTCTTTGTTCGTTTATCAGGAAGTGCTGCGGAAAATGCAGATAAAGTTGCAAGAATATTTGGTAAAGTTCAAGTGGTAGATGCTGGTGTTACTGAAGAATATGCCTTTATTACGGATGAAGTAAAAGAATGTGAATTTACTTCAAAGGCAGAGGAACTTGGTAACGTAGTAAGTAGAATTCGTGTAGATTTCTAATATTCTTGTTCTTAAAATCTAACTTTACTAGGTAATTGCGAAACTCAATTTAGTCTTTGTATATTTGTGCAATGTTCACATATCAACGCAGGGTACATTTTCACTGTTCTCAACCGTCGGTATATATGCTAGTAAAGCCTAAGAAACCGAGCAAAAAGGTGAAGGTTGATTAGCTGCTTTACTGTATGCATGCGAAGCGTTTTTGCTAGGTGCTAAAAAACAGCACCTAAGTACCGAAGGTTTCGAAAGCACCCAGCTTTGATATGTAAATCTGCACAAAATAATTTAAGTTAATGAGAGTTTCGCAATTACCTATCTAACTTTACATGAAAGAGGAGAGGTATGGATATGGGGATACCTCTCTTTTTGTAACCGTATGGTTTTTGGCATGCACATCCTTGTGGAGCCATTATAGTAAATATATTTATTAATGCGTTTACTATAACATCAAAACTTGTTGGAGATAGTGTTATGAAATGTGAAAAAAAGAACATGCTTCTTTATGCAGTAACAGATAGAGCATGGATTGGAAAACAGACGTTATTAGAACAGATAGAGAGTGCCTTGAAGGGTGGTATTACTTGTTTACAGTTACGGGAGAAAGAATTAGAACAAGAAGCATTTCTTCAAGAAGCTTATGTTGTGAAAAAATTATGTGAAAAGTACCAGGTGCCTTTTATTATAAATGATAATGTAGAAGTGGCTATTGCCTGTAAAGCAGATGGAGTACATGTAGGACAAGGAGATATCCCTCCTGCAAAAGTCAGGGAAATGGTTGGTCAAGATATGTGGATTGGTGTATCAGCACACACATTGGAAGAGGCATTGGAAGCAGAGAAACAGGGAGCAGATTACCTCGGAGTAGGAAGTATGTTTCCTACTGGGACGAAGAAAGATGTGGTAGAGACTACTTTTGAAACTTTGGAAGAAATTTGTCATCAGGTAACTATTCCCGTGGTTGCAATTGGGGGAATAAAGGAGGGCAACTTATCCTTATTAGGAAAAACAGGAGTGGATGGAGTGGCATTGGTTTCGGCAATTTTCGGATCTAAGAATATTGAGGAGACTTGCAGACATCTGCTGGAGTTTTCCTATTTGTTTGGTACATGAACAGATAGGAAATATTTCATAACTGTTCAGAACCATGAATAGTTAGAATATTTCTTAAATATAAAAGATAGAAAGCTTACTATTCAGTTAAGGCTGAATGGTAACCGGATAGGAGAATTTTGGTGAAAACAGCATTAACAATAGCAGGAAGTGATTCTAGTGGTGGTGCAGGGATTCAGGCAGATATTAAAACTATGACGGTAAATGGAGTATATGCTATGAGTGTAATTACAGCACTGACTGCACAGAATACTACAGGAGTGCAAGGAATATTTGAAGTTAGTCCTTCTTTTCTAAAACAGCAGATGGATGCAGTATTTACGGATATTGTACCAGATGCAGTAAAAATTGGGATGGTATCTTCTAAGGAGCTGATTGATGCCATAGTGGAGAAATTAAGTTTTTATAAAGCAAAAAATGTGGTGATGGATCCAGTTATGGTAGCGACCAGTGGAGCAAAACTTTTAGAAGATTCTGCAATATCGGAATTGAAAGCTAAGCTAATACCTCTTGCTGCATTGATTACACCTAATATTCCAGAAACAGAAGTTTTAAGTGGAAGAAAGATTCAGCAGAAAAAGGATATGGAAAATGCAGCAAGGGATATTTATGAGACTTATGGATGCAAGGTGTTATGTAAGGGAGGACATGGATTTTCTGGTGCGGATGATGTGTTATGTGATGAAACAGGAATTCATTGGTTTCAGGGAAAACGAATAGAAAATTCTAATACACATGGAACTGGCTGTACCTTATCTAGTGCCATTGCAACGAATCTGGCAAAAGGAAATTCTATGATACAATCTATAGAGCTGGCAAAGGAATATTTATCAGGAGCATTGTCTGCTATGCTTGATTTAGGAAAAGGAAGTGGACCACTGCACCATGCATATAAAGTGGAATAGAATGTGGTAACAGTTCAGTCATACCATTCATATTTTGCCAGAATATACATCATGACTAAAAGTATTATAAGTTGGCTGGCAAAATATTCATGTATGGCGTTAAGCATATAAAAGTATATGTACAAATTGCCCTTTGTGAGCAAGCTCCCTCGTGCAATTTGCACATATACTTTTGCATGGCTGAACTGTTACAAAATGTGAATAATTTTTGATATTATATGTTGACAATTGTAAAAAAGTGTGATAAAGTAGTAAATGTTCTGTGTGACAGAACGCTGCCGAAGACAGTAGGTGCCTTGAGCATAAGATAAGTATTATCGCCTACCGAGGATGAATGATATGACATTACTACCTCTCTGTCTTTGTGATAGAGAGGTTTTTTGATAATAACATCTGGTACTTGTCATAGAATCGGCGGTTTTCGAATCTATAAAGGAGGTAAACCAAGATGGCAAAAGTAGAGTTAAAACAACCTATTGTTGACGAAATCAAAGGTTATGTGGAACAGGCACAGGCTGCTGTACTTGTAGATTACTGTGGTTTAACAGTAGAACAGGATACAGAACTTCGTAAACAGTTAAGAGAAGCAGGTGTAGTATACAAGGTATACAAAAACACTATGTTAAGACGTGCTTTTGAAGGAACTGATTATGCACAGTTAGACAATCTTTTAGAAGGACCTACTGCAATTGCATTTGGTATTGAAGATGCAACAGCTCCAGCAAGAATTCTTAACAAATTTGCTAAGACAGCAGAGAAGTTAGAATTCAAAGGTGCTGTAGTAGAAGGAACATTCTATGATGTTAATGGTGTAAAGGCTCTTGCAAATATTCCTTCAAGAGAAGAACTTATTTCCAAATTACTGGGAAGTATGCAGTCACCTATCGCAAGCTTTGCTCGTGTGGTTAAACAAATCGCTGAGCAAGGTGAATCAGCAGAGTAATATTTGCTGGGAATGAATAACAAACAATAGAATTGCTAAGGCAATTTACAACGAAGAATAAAATAAGTGGAGGTATTTCATTATGACAACTCAAGAATTTATTGATCAAATTAAAGGTATGACCGTATTAGAATTAAATGAATTAGTAAAAGCATGTGAAGAAGAATTTGGTGTATCTGCATCAGCAGGTGCTGTAGTTATGGCAGCAGGTGGAGATACAGCAGGTGCTGCAGATGAGAAATCTGAATTTGATGTAGAATTAACAGAAGTAGGACCAAACAAAGTTAAGGTTATCAAGGTAGTTCGTGAAGTAACTGGCTTAGGATTAAAAGAAGCTAAGGAAGTTGTTGACGGAGCTCCTAAGGTTGTTAAAGAAGGTGCTGAAAAAGCAGAAGCTGAAGATATCAAAGCTAAGCTTGAAGCTGAAGGTGCTAAGGTTACTCTTAAATAATCAAAGTACAGAATATGTTTTTCAAAGGCTGTCTACAATGTAGATAGCCTTTGAATTTTTTCTCAAAAAATGGTAGAAAATCTATAGATTATATGCTATACTATATATAAGAATATTATGTGCATATAGTGATAGAAGGTTGAATAGGAGGCGATACTATGGCAGGATATAATTTCTTTTCAGGAATGTTAGGAAGTGCGAATAATTCTGGAACAAGTATATGGAGTATGTATAGCAGCTTAGGTGATTATAACAGTATTAAGAGTGGTTCTTACCATAAACTTTTAAAATCATATTACAATGAGACAAAGAGCGAAGATACTACTAAGAAAAATGACAGTGTGAAGTCTGCATTGAAAAATAAAAATGTAGATTCTGTAACAAAGAAAGAAATGAACACCATTAAGCAGTCTACTGATGAACTTCAGAAGAGTGCAGCTACACTTTTGGAAAAGGGCAGTAAATCTGTGTATGGAGAAGATAATAAAGATAAATTAGTAAGTGCAGTGAAGAATTTTGTGACAGATTACAATAATGTGATTGATAAAGCAGGAGATTCTTCCAGTGAAAAGGTGTTGTCTAAGACTCTTAGTATGGTGAACAACACAAAGGCATATAGCAAGAGTCTGGAAGAGATTGGAATTACAGTTGGTAAGGATAATAAACTTTCTGTAGATGAAGAAAAATTAAAGAATGCAAATAGCAACACAGTAAAAGGTATGTTACAGGCTGGCAATTCTTTTGCTGGACAGACATTACAAAAGGCAGCACAGATTGGTGCAGCAGCACAGAATGTAAGCACAGGTGCAAGTTTGTATGGTGGCAGTGGTTCTTACACATACCAGAATGTAAACAGCTTTTTTGATTCATACTTATAGAGAATAAATGAATATTTTTTGCACATTTTGGAAAACTGGATGAATGATTATAACAGGAATATAATTATTGCATAGAACTATTTGGAAGGAATGATAAAGTGTGTAAAGGGTATGCTACAATTGCATATTGGATAAGCAGGTTCGACTCAAAGGCGAGGAAGGAACTTCAGTAAGGCTTCTATGAAAAGAGGTCTGGAAACTAAGCCAGAATTAGAACGAGTAGGAATGCAGATAAATGATAAAAGCCGCAAAGGGATAGATTCTTTTGGGGCTTTTTATTTGAGAAATTGTGTATAATATAAGAAATGAAATAAGTAAAATTTTGATTTTTAATAGTGAGGGAATAGTATAGCTACTATAGAGAATACAAGTATATACATTTTTAGAGAAGATTGTATATAGAAAAGAAAGGAAAGAAGAGAGTGGTACCACATATTATATGTTTTGATATTGATGGAACTATATTAGATGACCAGACAGGGGTAGTATCAGAAAAAACAAAAGAATCAATCCATCAGGCAAGAGAGAACGGACATTATACATTTATAAATACAGGAAGAAGTTTTTCGGAATTAGACCCAGCATTATTGACACTTGGATTTGATGGAGTAATATGCGGATGTGGGACTTACATTACCTATAAGGATAAAGTTTTGTTAGCAGAGAGAATCCAAGGACAGAAAGCAGAATGGATAATAAATGTACTTTCAGAATGTAAAATTGATGCTATGTTGGAGGGAGAAAAATATTTTTATATATCTAAAGAGATACGCAATCCCAAACTAATTGCAGTAAGGGACTATTTTGGAGAAGAAGTGAAGAAGAATTTTCGCTATTGGGAAGAGCAAGATCCGGTTTTTCAGAAGATGAGTATTTTATTGAATCCAGAAAGTGATTTAGAGAAATTTATAGAAAAATGTGGCGAGGATTATGTATTTATCCGCCGTTCCAGAAATTTTTATGAGGTGATACCACCTGGTTATAGTAAGGCTACGGGAATCGAGTATCTTATGAACTATCTGAGAGTGGCAAAAGAACATACCGTAGCTATTGGAGATAGTACCAACGATTTGGCAATGCTGGAATTTTCTGGAATTAGTATTGCAATGGGAAATAGTGCCGATGTAGTGAAAGAGAAAGTGACTTATGTTACAAAAAGTGTAAAAGAAGAAGGAGTAGCTTTTGCATTAAAACATTTTGGATTTATACAATAGAAAAATGAGTAGATATAGAAATGGAGGATATTATGAGTAAGTACACAAAACAGGACATTATGAGAATTGTGGAAGAGGAAGATGTAGAATTTATCCGTCTGCAATTTGTGGATATTTTTGGAAATCTTAAAAATCTGGCAGTTACTACCAGCCAATTGGATACTGTTTTAAATAATGAGTGCATGTTTGATGGTGCAGCAATTGAGGGATTTACAGATAACCGGGTGGCAGAATTGTTTTTGCGGCCACAGTTAGATACTTTTGCTATTTTTCCATGGAGACCACAACAGGGAAAAGTAGCAAGATTCTTGTGTGATGTGATTTATAGTGATGGAACTCCTTTTGAGGGGGATTCTAGACAAGTTTTAAAGATGGTATTGGAGCAAGCAAAAGAAATGGGATATACCCTTTCTGTGCAGCCACAATGTGAGTTTTTCCTTTTTGATACCTCAGATGAAGGAGAACCAACAGTTACTACAAAAGAAAAGGGAGAATATTTTGATATAGGACCAATTGACCAGGGACAGAATGCAAGGCGTGAAGCGGTTCTGTTTCTGGAGGATATGGATTTTATTGTAGAAAGTTCTTTCCATTCCTCAGAAATTGCACAACATAGTATACATTTTGCAGCAGATTCTGCCATGGTAACAGCCGATAACATTGTCACCTTTAAAATGGTGGTTCGTACTGTGGCAAAAAGACATGGTTTGCATGCGACTTTTATGCCAAAACCAAGAAGGGATTTGCAAGGGTCTGCCATGCGTCTGGTATTCACATTAATGAAGGATGGAAAAAATGTATTTATGGATGAGAAGGATGAGAATAAAATAAGTAAAGTGGCTTATCAGTTTATGGCTGGAATTATGGAGCATGTAGAGGGAATGGCACTTATCAATAATCCAATTGTAAATTCTTATAAACGTTTTGTTCCTGGTTATAATGCTCCAGTAAAGATTACTTCTTCTACTACAGACAGAGAAGCCTTGATTCGTATGAATGCAAGAGGAAAACATGGAACAAGATTGGAACTTCGCAGTCCAGATGGTGCTTCTAATCCATATCTGGTATTAGCAGTTTGTATTGCAGCAGGACTTGATGGAATACGAAGAGAACTTAGTGCACCAGAACTAGATGAAGAAATCAAAGAAACCAATAAAGTGATGCCAAAAACTTTGGAAGATGCCATTAAAGCATTTGAAAAAGATATATATTTACAGAATATTTTAGGCAGTCATATCGTGAGTAATTATCTGGATGTAAAAAAGAAAGAATGGAGCCGTTATTGTGAAGAAGTCACCCGATGGGAAGTTAATAAATATTTAAACCGCATATAATACACAGAAAGCTAAAATAGAGAAACTAGTGTAGTATCTGCATTATAATCAGTCAAACTACTTGCCTGTTTGCAGCATTGAACAGCATTGGATTCACTCAACGTAGCCACTGCTACGCCTCGTTTATCCGCCTTGTCAATGTGCAAATATTCAGCGTAGTTTAATCAAATATAATGCAGACGCTACACTGGTGCATAAGAGGTAACAGTTTGGGGAAGTCTGTGCATTTACTGGACAGACCTACCTGAACTGTTACCATAAGAGACAGGAGGTGGCCGCTGTCATGCAGATAATTGTTGCTTTTCCTAAGTTACAGGATGCAAAAAATATTATGAATGCAATTATTAAGCAGGGATATGATGTGGTTTTGGCATGTACAACAGGAGCACAAGCTATCAGTAAGGCAAATGAGCTTGATGGTGGCATTATTATAACTGGTTATAAATTAACAGATATGTATTATGCAGATGTATATGAATATATGCCAAAAGGGTTTGAATTGCTGTTAATGGCATCCAGACAAAAATTAGACGGCTGTTATAATAATAATATTGTTTGTGTAGAAATGCCAGTAAAAATGAGAGAACTGGCAGAAACATTAAATATGATGTTATACCATTATGAACGTCAGCAAAAAAAGAAAAAGAAACAGGTGCGAAAAGAAGAAGACAAAGCTACCATTGAGAAAGCAAAACTGGTGTTAATGGAACGAAACCACATGTCAGAGAATGAGGCACATTATTACCTTCAAAAGACGAGCATGAATGCCGGAACCAGTATGGTAGAAGTGGCGGAGATGATTCTTACTATGCAGGAGATGATTTAATGGTTAGGTTATATGTTTATGAGAAATAGTGTGGTGGGTTACTGTTTGCACTGTAGGTGTGAACAGTAACATGTTTGTTATGTAGTTGAATGAACTATGAATACAGGAACTTGTATGGAAAGTCATTATATGATATAATGGGCAAGTAGTGTGAGTTATATCATTTAGAATCATGATATAATAGATGTGTATTATAGATTATTAAACGGAGGATAATATTTATGTATATTACATGTTTGGATTTGGAAGGTGTTTTGGTGCCAGAGATTTGGATTGCTTTTGCAGAGGCAAGTGGAATACCAGAATTAAAGAGAACGACTCGTGATGAGCCGGACTATGATAAGCTGATGAACTGGAGACTTGGAATTCTAAAAGAGCATGGACTTGGAATTAAAGAAATTCAAGAGACAATTGCGAAGATTGATCCTATTCCGGGAGCAAAGGAATTTTTAGATGAACTTCGCTCTATCTGCCAGGTAATTATCATTAGTGATACCTTTTCACAGTTTGCAGGACCTCTTATGGAAAAATTAGGTATGCCAACTATTTTCTGTAATTCTTTGGAAGTAGCAGAGAATGGAGAGATTACAGGATTTAAGATGCGTTGTGAAAAGTCAAAACTTACCACAGTAAAAGCTTTGCAGTCTATTGGATACGAAACCATTGCCGCAGGAGACAGCCATAATGATCTTGCTATGATGGAAGCCAGCAAAGCTGGATTTTTATTTAAGAGTACAGAGCAGATAAAAAAGGATCACCCAGAATTTCCAGCATTTGAAACTTATGATGAGTTGATGGCTGCTATTAAGAAAGCTATGGAATAATTAAGGGTAATTGTCCAGGTATGGAACAGTTACGTAATGGATTAGATTCGGGTGGTAGGTGATAGAATTGGCAATCGATACAGAAGCAATAAAGGAACATATTAGAGGAATCCTTGTGGCACTTGGAGATAACCCGGATAGAGAAGGTTTGAGAGAAACACCAGAACGAGTGGCAAGGATGTATGAGGAAGTTTTTGAAGGAATGAATTATACCAATCATGAGATTGCCCAAATGTTTTGCAAGACATTTGAAGAAGAGAAAGATGTATTCCAAGGGAAGAATGATATGGTAGTTGTCCGGGATATAGAGATTTTTAGTTATTGTGAACATCATATAGCATTAATGTATGATATGAAGGTAACGGTTGCCTATATACCCAACAAAAAGGTGATTGGATTAAGTAAGATTGCCCGGGTTGCAGAGATGGTAGGCAAGCGTTTACAGCTACAAGAACGGATTGGAACAGATATTGCAGAGATTATGGAGGAAATTACCGGATCTGGTGATATTGCTGTTTTGATAGAAGGTTCTCATAGCTGTATGACAGCAAGAGGTATCAAAAATACCAATGCTAAAACTTATACAACTACTTTGCGAGGAAGGTTTGAAAGTGAACCGGAATTGTATCTCAGGATAAAATAAGTGTATAAACCTCCTAATTTTGGGAATATTTATGTAGAGTAAGGTACATAACCCAAGTAGGAGGTTTTTTTATGAAAAAATTATGGAGAATGTTACTGCAAAGAAAAAAAATATTGATTTCTTTTACATTTGTATTAGTTTTGTGGGGATTAGCAGTTGTAGACAGTTTTGGAAATGTATTTGTATGGGAAACATTTCTGCCAGAGATTTCAAAAAAATTAGAAAACAAAGAAGAGGAAGCAAAAGAACTTTTTGAAAGATGTCAGGGAGAAGAAGTGATGGATTATTATGAGGGGATGGGAAGTACTTCCATAAAAGACAATGTTTATGGAGAGGATATCAAGGCATGGATAGAACTTGGATTAAAGGAAAGTTTCCCAGATGAGGAGTGGAATTTGAAAGAGTATCCCGAAGAAAAAATAGGAAGTAAAAGAGAACTACGCATTGAAAATAAAAGCCAGACTATATTTGGAAAAGTAAGAGTATGCAATAATAAGGAAGAGAAGGATTATAAAAAATATTTTCATTTTGTTTTTAACAGTAAAGGAAGAGAAGATTCTCTTTATGGGTTGAAACAAGTATGGAATAAGAAAGTGAAAGAAATAAAAATAATAGATTATAAGGATTATTATTATCGCACCTTTTGTTTTAGGGGAAGATTGACATTGGGGGAACAAAAACAGGCGACCAGACAATATTGTCAGCATTTTGGAGTGAAAAAAGTTAAGGAAAGTGTGATAGAAGATATGGAAAATGTATATGGATATACAGAAAAAATTCAAGATTCTACGATTGTAGAAGGAGAAAAAATGAATTTTCATATTGCATTTATGTATGATGAGATAGAAGACAATACTCATCTTTATCTTGCTACACCTTTTTTGAATACTGACTATTAGTGAACGGTAACGAGAAATTACAATCTCAGTGGGAGTATATTCCCACTGAGACTGTTCTATCTTATAGAAGATTTTTTCGTAACTATTCAGGTAGAAACACGCATTTACTGCGTGTTTACGTAGCAAAATGTAAATTTTGATTGTTCTAAGCCCTTCGCCGAAGGCGAATTTTCATGGGCTTAGAACGTAACTGTTCATGGTTCTGAACAGTTACATTTTTTCTATATATTCACCTTTTTTAGGTAGAACCTTGCACTCTGCTACAAGGTTCGTAAAGCACCAAGTGCTGTTTTTGCACTTGTGTGCATCCTCGTTTACGAAACACCCATGCGAATATATTTATGGTGATGCCACAGTCTACAAGGCATGGATGTTTTGTATTTAAAACCAGGAATTCCTGCTGCGGTAACGACGGCGGCGGTTATTCATTTCATTGTAAAGCATCACATCTACCAGACTTTTTAGCCAGTTTGGTTTACCATCCGGAGTATAATCTGGGAGAGGTCTTGGTTGTATACAATCTCGTCCATAACAAGGAGGCATAGGTGGCCGAGGTGGTCTGGGAGGTGGCGGAGGAGGGCAGTTTCTTCCATGACAAGGAGGCATAGGTGGATAAGGTGGTCTGGGAGATGGTGGTGGAGAACAATTTCCACCACGGCATCCAGGACTTGTCAGGGAAGTAATTTCAATGGCTTCCGGCTGTATAGAAAGTTCTTTGACACGCTCATAGATTTTAGAGGAAATCATTTGCAGATGTACTTTGTCCGGATATTTGTGATACATGCAACTACCATTGTATTCTAGTTTGTCACATTCTTCGTCTACTTCCTCTTGTATCCGTTTTACCGCACTGGAGTATAGATGTCTGGCATAATCGTTATCCTGATTTGCATCCTCTATATTATCGTACCCATATAAGGGAACCATCGGAAAACCTTGATAAAAAGGTACAGATTGATTGGAAGGAGGCAAAGCAGGAATTTTTGTGAAATCTTGATAATTCATAAAGGACTCCTTTACCTTTTTAGCATAGTATATGAGAAGAAAAAGGGAAAAGTGCATATAGGGTATTGCATAGGGTAGGAAATTGGTGTTACAATAAAAAAATCTATAGGGTTTATGATATAGGTATTTGCGAAACTCAATTTACTCATAGAGTTTTTGTGCAATGTATACATATCAACGCAAGGCACGTTTTCACTGCTCTCAACCGTAACGGTATATAATTGAATGAAAGTTGATTGCTGCGTGCTTCGCACTCTTGCAATCACGAACCGTATTCGTATTTCGGACTGTCGCCCTTCATACTCATACAGTTTAGCCAGCCAAATGGTTACATTTCTTTGCAAGTAAACTTGCATAAAATGCAACCATTTGTCAGGACTTTCATAGTAAGTACCGACGGTCTCGAAAGCACCTAGCTTTGATATGTAAATTCGCACAAAATAATTTAAGATAATGAGAGTTTCGCAATTACCTAGTTTTATGATAGTGAGAAAGGATTGAAAGAAATTCATGGAGGAACAGTGGATAAGTGCATGTCGGGAGATTTTAGAAGGGGATTTTATAGAGGGAATTATCAGTGATTCCAGTGATAAAGAAATCTTGCAAAAGGTGAAGATTCGTCCGATATTGTTAAAAGCTGCTATATGTTATCAAATAACAAAGTATTGTGGGAAACAGGTATTTCACCAGAATTTAAAAAAGGAAGAAATACTAGATGCTATGGCGGAATGGTTTTATGGAGAGCAAGTGCGTCTCAAACAGGCAGAACTTCGGGGAAAGACAGAAACAATAACCATACGGATAAGCAAAAAGGGAAAAATTACTATGAAAAGAAAGAAAATTAAGGAAGAAGAGATTCCATTTTCTATGGACTTATCCCATAATAGAAAGAAACAATATATATTAGAAGAAGGTATGGAAATTCCATTTTTGTTCGATTTGGGAATTATGACCAGAGATGGAAGGATTGTACGGACAAAATATGATAAATTTAAACAAATTAACCGTTTTTTGGAATTTATAGAAGATATACTTCCTAATCTGCCGAAAGATAAAGAAATCAGAATACTGGATTTTGGTTGTGGAAAGTCCTATCTTACTTTTGCCATGTATTATTATCTTCATGAAATGAAGAAATATCCAGTGCAAATTGTAGGGTTGGATTTGAAAAAAGAGGTTATCCGTAACTGTAATGAACTAGGCAAAAAGTATGGATATGAAAAGCTGGTATTCTTAGAGGGAGATATTGCTTCCTATAATGGAATGGAGGAAGTGGATATGGTGGTAACTCTTCACGCTTGTGATACTGCTACAGATTATGCACTTTATAAGGCAATTAAGTGGAACGCATCTGTGATTTTATCAGTACCCTGCTGCCAGCATGAGTTAAATAAACAGATAAAAAATAAAGATTTGTCTTCCTTATTATCTTATGGAATTATTAAGGAACGTACAGCAGCTTTATTTACGGATGCTATGCGTGCAAATTTATTAGAAAGCATGGGTTATAAAACTCAGATTTTAGAATTTATTGATATGGAGCATACACCAAAGAATCTATTGATCCGTGCAGTTAAAACAAAGAAACTAACTAAAAAACAGGAGAAATGGCAGGAATACCTGAATATGGAACAGTATTTAGGTAGTTCCCTGACATTGGGTAATTTATTAAAAGAAGAGGGAATGATAAATGAAACATCTATATAGAGCACTGATTTTCCTTGCTGTATTTGTGGGGAGTGTTTTCTTATTTAGTGGAAATGTACGGGAAGTACAAATAAATAGTACCAAAAAAAAGGTGGATTTGGCAGAACCCTCCTTTCCAACAATGGTTGTAAAATCCCGAGGATATACGATGAATCTCCTTCGAGGGTATAATAGTAATTTAAAAGCAAATGTAATACGGGAATCTATGACTCCTGTAGGAATGAATCAGGAATTTCAACTTGTGATTACAGAAAATAAGGTAAAGGTACGAAAGTTAAAATATGAACTTCGAAGAGTCAATAATAATGAACTTATGGATTCTGGTGAGATATCTGTATTAGAAGAAAGTAAAGAAGGGAAAGTTGCTACAGTCAAGTTAAATGCTAGTGTAGAACAGGGAAAGGAATATGCATTTAAAGTAACAGCCGTTTCTACAGAAGGAAAAAAAATTCATTATTTTACAAGAATTAAATGTTATGGAAGCGAAAGTTTTTTGAATGAGAAAATGAATTTTATTACAGATTTTCATGACAAAACTTTGGATAAAAGTAAGGTAAACAGTCTCTCTAGATATTTGGAATATTCTTCTACAAAGAAGAATGATAATTTTGCGGATGTAGACATCCATTCTTCCATTGATTTAATTGGATGGGGAGAATTGAACCCCAAAATTGTGTCTCCAATTGTACCAACCATTAAAGAGTTTAATATAGAAACCGCATCTGTCTCTATGGAATATCTGGTAAAGATTCAGTCGGGAGATGGAGAAGAGATTTGTTGGGTAAAAGAATTTTATAGGGTACGTTATTCATCTGGAAGAGCATATTTGTTGAAATTCAATCGTACGATGGAAACGGTGTTTAATATAGAGAATACCAGTTTATCAGAAAATGAATTTAAGGTAGGAATTACAAACAATAGCGATATTGAGATGGTATACACAGAAGAGAAAAACCGTGTCGCTTTTGCCATAGGAGGAGAATTGTGGGAGTATTATCTTACAGAAAATATGGCAACAAAGGTATTTTCTTTTTGGGATTCTAATCCAAAGAATGTAAATGCTGCTTACAACCAGCATGGCTACCGCATCATCAATCTGAATGAGAATGGAGATATGGACTTTATGGTTTATGGTTATATGAATTGTGGAGACTATGAAGGCTGTGTAGGAATTGTTCTCTATAAATATTATGATAGTGAAAAGCGTATTGAGGAACAGTTATTTATACCTCTTGAGACAACCTATCAGATTTTAAAGGAAAATCTGGATCGTTTTTGTTATGTAAATGATGGAAATGTATTTTATTTTTCCATATCTAATGTTATTTATTCCTATGATACAGTAGCAAAAAAGATGACTGTTATCGCAAAGCAAGTGGCAGATGGAGACTATTGTTATGTGGAGGGAGCAGGGCTTCTTGCATGGCAGGGTAATTCCAATGATGCTAAATCAAAGGAAATTCTTCTTATGGATTTAGAAAGTAAAAGGCGGATTTCCATTGATGCAAAAGAAGGAGAACGAATCATACTAATAGGCAATATTGATGATAATATTGTGTATGGACAAGTAAAGGACAAAGATTTATCCGAGGATTCTGATGGAACAAAGATTACACCAATGTATAAGGTGTCTATTGTAGATAAAACCGGAAAGGAACTAAAAGTTTATCAGGAGAAAAATATTTATGTAACCAGTGCAGAAGTAACAGATGATGTAATTCAGATGGAACGGGCAAAAAAACAAAATGGCAAATTTGTAGATATTAAGGGTGATAGTATTCAAAATAAAAATGGAAAGGCTACACCGGCTATGGGTATAAATAAAAGGGTGACACAATTAAATCTGACAGAATATTATTTGTATCTGCGTCAGGGATTTATTATGGGATCATTACCAAGTGTTTCTGGTGCAAAATCTACTATGATGAATGAAAATATGATAGTACGTTTGCAAGGAAATGAAAGTAAATATGCAAGATATTATGTATATGCAGAAGGAATTATAAAAGGAGCTTATAGTAACCTTGGTAAGGCAATTAATGCAGCAGAAGAATGGATGGGTGTGGTTATTAATGAAGATAACCAGTTGATATATGAACGATCTGGTAAGTATACCAACAATCAGATTGGAAGTATTCAGACTATTTCCACAGGGAATGGGGTGAATGCAAAAGGTGCCTGTGTTGCCATGATTTTGAAACATAACCATATAGCAGCCGATGAAAAGGAACTTTCTAGGAGTAATAAGACCGCATATTCTTTGTTAAAGAGTAAGTTAAAGGATGCTAAAGTGTTAAGTATGAAAGGATGTACTTTAGATGAAGTTCTGTATTTTGTAAGCAATAACCGTCCTGTAATTGGATGTCTTGGAACCAATAGCTTTGTATTGATTACAGAATATAATGAAAGTACAGTAACTTATATTAATCCAGCAACTGGTAAAAAGGAAACAAAAAATATGGTTAATGCCACAAAGATGTTTGAGGATGCTGGTAATGTATATATCAGCTATGTTCAATAAAAAGTAACTGTTCGTAACAGTTCAGGTAGGTCTGCACACCCCGTTGTGCAGACCGTAAAAAAGACTACAGAAGGATTGGAATTGGGCAATTTATATGCGAAGCTTGCCCAATTCCGTAACAGGTCAGCCCTCGGCTGAACTGTTACAACTGTTCAGAACATACTCGAGGATTTGCTTGACAAATCCGAGTTTTACAAGATTTTAGCCCTTCGCTTTGCGAATTTATATGGGCTAAAATCTCGTATCTGTTCAGGTACTGAACAGATACAATAGAAATAGAAAGGGTAGAGAAGAATGGATGAAAGAATAAAGAAGTTAGCAGGGAATTTGGTGAATTATTCCATGGAAGTAAAACCAGGGGATAAGGTATATGTACATTATATTGGAAGAAGCACCAGAGATTTGGCAAGAGCAATCATAAAAGAAGTATACAAAGCAGGTGGAGTACCTTTTCCACATTATACCGACAACCAGGTACTAAGAGAAACTTTGCTGCATTGTACCAAAGAGCAATTAGAACTTATGGCAAAGATAGATAAAGAGGAAATGGAAGCTATGGATTGTTATGTGGCAGTCCGTGGTTCTGACAATGTAGCAGAACTTGCAGATGTACCAGCAGAAAAGATGCAGTTATATGATTTGTATTATGCAACTCCGGTTCATCATGAAACAAGAGTGAAGAAAACCAGATGGGTGGTTCTTCGATATCCAAATGAGGCAATGGCACAATTGTCTAATACTAGTTTAGAGGCCTTTGAAGATTTTTATTTTGATGTTTGTACTTTGGATTATTCCAGAATGGCAAAGGCAATGGAAAGCTTGGTAAACTATATGAATCGTACCAATAAGGTGCGGATTGTGGGATCTGGAACAGATTTAACCTTCTCCATCAAAGATATTCCGGCTGTTCCATGTGCAGGCCAGATGAATATTCCAGATGGAGAGGTATATACTGCTCCGGTTAGAGATTCTGTAAATGGGGTAATTACTTATAATACACCTTCCTTGTATCAGGGATTTACTTTTGAAAATGTATGTTTGGAATTTAAAGATGGAAAAATTGTAAAGGCTACAGCAAATGACACAAGCCGTATTAATGAAATCTTTGATACAGACGAAGGAGCAAGATATGTAGGTGAATTTGCTATAGGAGTCAATCCTTATGTAAAGAAACCAATGAAGGATATTTTGTTTGATGAAAAGATTATGGGGTCATTTCATTTTACACCAGGAAATTGCTATGAAGATGCAGACAATGGAAATGAATCCTCAATTCATTGGGATTTGGTAAATATCCAGACAAAAGAATGGGGAGGCGGAGAGATTTACTTTGATGATGTACTGATAAGGAAAGATGGTATGTTTGTAGTAGAGGAGTTATTATGCCTAAATCCAGAGAATTTACGCTGAAAGTCCTGACAAACGGCTATATTTCGTGCAAGCTTGCTTGCAAAGAAATATAGACATTTGGCTGGCTAAACTGTATGAGTATGTAGGGTGGTAGCCCGAAATACGAATACAGTTAGTGATTGCGGGAGTGCGTAGCACGTAGCAATCAACTTTCATTTTTTCTTACGAAACACGCAGTGAATACGTGTTTCCACATGAACAGTTACTAAAAAAGTAATTTTTTATGGTTCGAAAGAGTTAAAAGAGAACAACAGATAGGAGAAGCAGCATGGAAAAAAAAGCATTTAGGGAACTAGTACAAAAAAAGATTGTAATACTGGATGGTGCAACCGGTTCAAATTTACAGAAGAGTGGCATGCCTGTGGGTGTTTGCCCGGAACAGTGGATTATTGAAAACAGCCAGATTATGAAACAATTACAGATAGACTATATTAAGGCAGGAACAGATATTTTATATGCCCCTACCTTTACCTGTAACCGCATTAAATTAGAAGAATATGGGTTACAAGATCAATTAGTGAAAATGAACCATCGGCTTGTGGAGATTTCAAAAGAAGCTGTGGCAGAGTGTGGATGCCAAGAAAAAGTTTTCGTTGCTGGAGACCTTACCATGACAGGGCAGCAGTTATATCCGGTTGGTAAACTTCAATTTGAAGAATTGGTGGAAATTTATAAAGAACAGGCAGGAGTATTGATAGAAGCAGGTGTAGATTTATTTGTAGTGGAAACCATGATGAGTTTGCAGGAGTGCCGTGCAGCAGTTCTTGCCATAAAAGAAATTTGCAATTTGCCAATTATGGTTACTTTGACTTTTAATGAAGATGAGAGAACATTGTTTGGAACAGATGCTAAGACTGCGGTAGTGGTACTGCAAAGTCTTGGGGCAGATGCGGTGGGGCTAAATTGTTCCACAGGTCCAGACAAGATGCATCAGATTGTAGAAGATATGCGTAGTGTGGCAAATATACCATTGATTGCAAAACCCAATGCAGGACTTCCAGAGTTAAAAGATGGTGAGACAGTATTTGATATGGAACCGCAAGAATTTGCTGAGGAAATGGAAAAATTAGTAGAAAAAGGAATTTCCATTGTGGGTGGATGTTGTGGAACTACCCCAAAACATATAAGCCGTATGAAAGAATTGGTGGAGAAAAAAGCAATTCCACAGATTTCTAAGGAAAAAGTTCGTGCTATTACCACAGAAAGAAAAACAGTGGAAATTGATATCAATGGCAGATTTATGGTAGTAGGGGAGCGTATCAATCCAACTGGAAAGAAAGCTTTGCAAGCAGAATTACGGGAGGGAAAACTGGATATTGTTACTACATTTGTAGAAGAACAGGTGGAGCTTGGGGCAGATATTTTAGATGTGAATGTGGGGATGAATGGAATAGATGAAAAACAAACTATGTTGGATGTTATCAACCATGTAACTATGATTTCTAATATTCCGTTATCCATTGATTCCAGCAGTATTGATGTGTTGGAAGCAGCACTTCGGATCTATCCGGGAAGAGCCTTGATTAATTCTATATCCTTGGAGAGTGAAAAATTTGAAAAGTTGATTCCTATTGCAAAAAAATATGGAGCTATGTTTATCTTACTACCATTGTCGGATGAAGGACTGCCAAAAGACATTCAGGAAAAAAAGGATATTATTGGTAAAATATTAGACAGAGCATATAGTTTTGGCATGACAAAAGAAGATGTGGTTGTGGATGGGCTGGTGAATACCATAGGAGCCAATAAACGGGCATCTGTGGAATGTATGGAAACAATACAGTATTGTAAACAGGAGTTAGGCGTGGCAACAATATGTGGACTTTCTAATATTTCTTTTGGGCTTCCAGAGAGACAATTTGTTAATAGTACATTCCTTGCATTTGCCATAAAAGAAGGCCTAACCATGGCAATTGCCAATCCCTCCCAGGATTTGCTTATGAATGTAGCAGTAGCATCCGATTTACTTATGAACCGGGAAGAGGCAGATATCCGCTATATTGACAGAGTATCAAAGAGAAAGTTTACCATGACGGCTGTAGAGACAAAAAGTGGTAGCAGTGAAAAAGAACAAATGCATCCCGTATTTGAAGCAGTAGTGAAGGGAAATCGAAAAGGAATTGTAGAAATTGTAAAGAAGGCAATAGAAGAGGGATTTAAACCTAATGCATTAATTGATGATATATTAATTCCAGCAATTAATCATGTAGGAAAATTATTTGATGAAATGATATATTTCCTTCCACAGCTTATTAGCAGTGCAGAGGCAATGGAGACTGCCATTGACTATTTGGAGCCGTTGTTGGAAAAGAAAAAAAATGAAGGAGAAGAGGTAACTATTGTATTTGCTACAGTAGAAGGGGATATACACGATATTGGAAAGAATCTGGTTGTACTTATGTTAAAGAATTATGGATACAGGGTAATTGATTTGGGGAAAGATGTTCCTTCTGATATAATTATTGAAACAGCGAAGAGAGAACATGCCAAAATTATTGGGCTTTCTGCACTTATGACTACTACTATGATGCAGATGAAAGAGGTAGTGGACAAGGTTAGGGCACAAAATCTGGATATAAAAGTGATTATAGGAGGTGCTGTAATTACCCAAAGTTTTGCAGATGAGATAGGAGCAGATGGATATTCCAAAGATGCTCAGGAAGCAGTAGGATTGGTCAAAAATCTATTGTAATAGTTACAACAACAGTCTAGAATGGAGGAAATGTTTGTATGGACAATTGTTATCCAAAAGTGGATGTGGTTATCCCAAGATACAAGCCGGATGAAAAATATGATAAATTAATTGAGAGGTTAACCAAACAAACAATCAAACCCAATCACATCTATGTGATGAATACCATAAGTGAAAAAGAAACAGTAGATGTGGACTTAATGCACCAGAATATAGAGAACCTTACTGTAACCAATCTTTCCAAAGCAGAATTTGACCATGGAGGAACAAGAAACAGAGGAGCTTCCATGTCAGATGCAGAATTTGTTATGATGATGACTCAGGATGCAGTACCAGCAGATAAATATCTCATTGAAAAGATTATAGAACCCTTTAAAGATGAAAAGGTGGCGGCTGTTTATGCCAGACAGCTTGCTACATCAGAGGTAGGGGTGGTAGAGAGTTATACCAGAGTATTTAATTATCCAAAGGAAGATTCCGTTAAATCCAAAGAAGATTTAGAGAGATTAGGGATTAAAACTTTCTTTTGTTCTAATGTATGTGCTGTTTACCGGAAAAGTATATATGAGGAATTAGGAGGGTTTGTAACAAAAACCATATTTAATGAAGATATGATTCTGGCATCCCGTATAATTGATGCAGGATATTCCATTGCCTATGCAGCCGGAGCAAAAGTATTTCATGCACATCGGTATACTTACAGCCAGCAGTTCCAGCGGAATTTTGATTTAGGGGTATCCCATAGACAATATCATGAAATTTTTTCTAAAGTAAAATCAGAAAAAGAGGGAAAGAAACTAGTAAAAAAAACAATACACTATCTGTGGAAACAGGGGAAACCACTTCTAATTTTGGATTTAATTATGCAAAGTGGGTTTAAGTTCCTTGGTTACCGTATGGGGAAAATGTATGATAAGCTGCCTTTATGGCTGATTCGCAGGTGCAGTTCACAGACAGGATATTGGGATAAGGGAAAGGAGTAACTCAAAATGGCAGAAGTAAGTATAGTAATGGCAACCTATAATGGGGCTGCCTATTTAGAGGAACAGATAGAATCTCTCTTTAAAAATACATATACTGACTGGATATTAGAAGTGACTGATGATGGTTCAACGGATAAAACACTGGAAATTTTGGAAAAATTTCAGCAAAGATATCCTGATAAAATAATTATTTATTGTAATTATGAGCAATTAGGAGCAACCAGAAATTTTTTAGAGGCGGCAGTCCGGGCTAAAGGAAACTATGTTATGTTTTGTGACCAGGATGATGTATGGCTACCGGATAAAATAGAAAAAACACTGGCATTTATGAAGGAAAGAGAAAAAATTGCAGGAAATGTGCCAGTGGCAGTTTTTACAGATGCAAAACCTGTGGATGCAGTTCTTCGTACGATTCATGAATCCTTCTTTGCCTATAATGTGTTAGATGTGACAAAGACCGATCTGCCACATCTTCTTATAGAAAATAAAGTAATTGGATGTACCACCATGGTAAACCGAAATTTATTAAACCGCATTACAGATTTTCCGAATTGTGCCAGATTTCATGATTGGTGGGTGGCATTGATTGCATCTGTTTTTGGTGATTTAGCATATTTAGATGAAGTAACTATGCTCTACCGCCAGCATGGTAGTAATGTGGTAGGAAGCCAGAGTTTCTTTTCTTACTTAATAGACAGAATAAAAAATATAAAAGTCCAAAGAAATGCTTTAATCAAAACAGAGAAACAGGCATGGGAATTTTATGAGATTTACAAAAAGTATATTTTAGAAGAACAGGCACAAATATTACAGGATTTTGCATATATACATGGACAGAATTGGATAGAAAGAAGAGACCGTTTATTCAGGCATGGTTTCTGGAAAACAGGAAAGGCAAGAAATATAGGAGTATTTTTCTTGATATAGGTGATAGTGAGTATGACAAACAATTCTAATGGAAACAGACAGAAACGGCAAGGTGTTTCAATACCAGATTTTAAAAGAGAAACAGAAAGAGAATATCAATATGCCCAAAGACCTAACCGGCCTGATTTAAGAGAAAAGGAGACTGGGCAGGAATATCAAAGAAGAAAAAGGGAAGAGGAGATTCAAAAAAGGAATATGAACAGAACCCCTAATTCCCAAATTTCTTCGGTTCCCCAAAGCGTAAAGAACAAAAGCACCAGTCAAAAGAGAAAAAAACGTAAATTATATAAAAATATTTTGATGGTATCTATGCTGTGTGTGGCGGTTCTGCTAGGACATCTTCTTGGAAGAGTACATGCCCAGGTTAACCGGGTGTTGAATCAGAAAAAAGAAAGCGAAATCCGTTTAGATGAAGTTGTAGTGGATGAAAGTCAATTAGATTCAGATGACCAGATAATTAATATTCTCCTTGTGGGAGCTGATAAAAGAGAAAGCTGGTCGGAGGCAGGGCGATCGGATGCAACGATGATAGCAACCATAGATAAAAAACACAAAAGACTAAAATTGACTTCTTTAATGAGAGATATGTATGTAGAGATACCAAACCACGGAAAAAATAAATTTAATGCAGCATATTCTTATGGTGGGATTTCTCTTTTATATCAGACCATAGCTTATAATTTTGATTTAAAAATTGATGGCTATGTATTGGTAGATTTTGCAGCATTTACTAAGGTAATTAAAAGTCTTGGAGGTGTAAAGATTGAACTTACAGAGGCAGAGGCAAATTATTTGATTAAAGCTTACAAAAAAGGAACAGAGACAAAGGTAAAACCTGGTATGAATAATCTAAACGGAAAGCAGGCACTTGCTTATACCAGAATACGTCAGGATGCAGAGGCGGATTTTGGCAGAACAGCAAGACAGAGAAAAGTATTGCAATCCTTGTTTACAAAGATGAAGACAAAATCTTATAGCCAGCTTTTACAATTATCTGAAACCGTTATGCAAAATATTACAACAGATCTTAGCAATGAGAAAATTTTTTCATATATGGCAGATGTAATAAAAATGGGGACTACAGAAATAGACCAACAGAGAATCCCTCTAAATAATACTTATTCTGCAGAGAGAATAGGAGGAATGGAAGTACTGGTTCCGGATTTAAATAAAAACAAAGAAGCACTTTGGAAATTTATTTTTGAATACGATGGAACAGATTCGGGCGTAAAAGCTCATTGACAAAGTTTTTTGAAATTGGTAGAATAAAGGGAAGTGGATTACAGAGTTTATAGAATTCTGTAAAAGTAATGTAACTGTTCAGGTAGAAACACGCATTTACTGCGTGTTTCGTAAGAAGATTTTAATTTTACAGTGTTTAAGCCCCTTCGCCGAAGGCGAATTATTATGGGCTTAAACGTAACTGTTCATGGTTCTGAATAGTTACAAAGTAACATACACAGAAAGGACTTGTACAATATGAGAAGAATGGTTTTGTCTATTTTGGTGGATAACACCGCAGGTGTATTAAGTCGAGTTTCCGGTTTGTTTAGCCGTAGAGGTTACAATATTGACAGTGTGTCAGTTGCAGAGACAGAGGATCCATTGTTTTCCAGAATGACAGTGGCTGTAACAGGTGAAGAACATACCTTGGATCAGATTAAGAAACAACTGCAAAAGTTAGAGGATGTAAGAGAGATTACAGAACTGTCAGATGGAGCTTCTGTATGCAGGGAACTGGTACTTGTAAAAGTTCAGGCAGATGCCGCAAAACGTCAGGAAGTAATATCTGTTGTAAATATTTTCCGGGCAAATATTGTAGATGTGGCACCAGAATCTTTGATGATTGAGATGACAGGAAATCAGGCAAAGGTGGATGCCTTTATCCGTTTGTTAGAAGGATTTGAAATTTTAAGTCTGGTCCGCACTGGAGTAACCGGACTGACCAGAGGACATGGAGATGACATTGCTGGAATATTAGATTAAATAGACTTTGGTAATAAATGCAACTAGTGTACTGTACCATTCACATTTCGCCAAATAACTTGTCTGAATTTTCATCTGCCACGTTGTCTTCACTCAACGATGCCACCGCATCGTCTCGTTCAGCCGCCTTGCAGACTGAAAATTCATTCTGCGTTATTTAGCTGAAAATGAATGGGACAGCACACTAGCGGGTCATGAGACGGAAAAGACCATGGCAGTATAACTAGAGCATTTTAATTATATTAAAAACAGTATTTTAATTTAGGAGGAAAAGAAAATGGCAAACAAGATTTATTATCAGGAAGACTGTAACTTATCTATGTTAGATGGAAAAACCATCGCAGTAATTGGTTATGGTAGCCAGGGACACGCACATGCACTTAATGCAAAGGAATCAGGATGTAACGTAATTATCGGTTTATATGAAGGAAGTAAATCATGGGATAAGGCAGTTGCACAGGGATTTGAAGTATATACTACTGCAGAAGCAGCAAAAAAAGCAGATATTATCATGATACTTATTAACGATGAAAAACAGGCAGATATGTATAAGAAAGATATTGAGCCAAACTTAGAAGCAGGAAATATGTTAATGTTTGCTCACGGTTTTAACATTCATTATGGTTGTATCGTACCTCCTAAGGATGTAGATGTAACCATGATTGCACCAAAAGGACCAGGACATACTGTACGTAGTGAATATCAGGTTGGTAAGGGTGTACCTTGTTTAGTAGCTGTAGAACAAGATGCTACAGGACAGGCACTTGACAAAGCATTAGCTTATGCTGCAGCAATTGGTGGAGCAAGAGCTGGAGTTCTTGAAACAACATTTAGAACAGAAACAGAAACAGACTTATTTGGTGAGCAGGCAGTACTTTGTGGTGGTGTTTGTGCATTGATGCAAGCTGGTTTTGAAACATTAGTAGAAGCAGGATATGATCCAAGAAATGCATATTTTGAATGTATTCATGAAATGAAATTAATTGTAGACTTGATTTACCAATCAGGATTTGCAGGAATGAGATATTCTATCTCTAACACAGCAGAATATGGTGACTATATTACAGGACCTAAGATTATCACAGAGGAAACCAAGAAAGCAATGAAGAAAGTTCTTTCTGATATTCAGGACGGAAGCTTTGCAAAAGAATTCTTATTAGATATGTCTGATGCAGGAAGACAAGTACATTTCAAGGCTATGAGAAAATTAGCTGCTGAACACCCTTCTGAAGTAGTTGGGGAAGAAATCCGTAAATTATATAGCTGGAATGGTGAAGATAAATTAATCAACAACTAATGCATATCCATTGTTAATTAGGAAATTTGATCTTTGGGATAGCCTTTGTCAGGATGAACATAGTTAACGGTGCGAGAGATAAAATTGCCCTCAGGCTCTGGTCTGGGGGCTTTTAAGATAAAGTAGATAAAATGTTCAGATAATGAAACAGAAATGGAGTAGATTTAGAAAGAAGGAAAAGTTTTATGAATGGAAGATGGAAGAAGTTACTAATAGTGGTCACAATGTTTGTTTGTGTATTAACTTTAGGAAATTTGGGTGGCATGAAAGAAGCGAAAGCTGCCAGTGAGCATAAAATGGAGGTTACCACAAATAGAGAAGAAGGAAGCTGTACCTACAAAGTAAGTGGTATAGACATAGAAACAACAGTTAGTATGGAAGTGATTGTAAGTTATAAAGAAAATTCAGGTGATTTAACAGAAGTTTTAAAAAAAAGTATATTATTTGATGAAAGTAATTGTGCAGATGGAATATATACTGGTAAGATTACTATAGATGAGTGTGACCAGAAGAAATTTGGTAATTATGTGATAACTGCCAATATTGGAGAAGAGCAGATTGCAGGAAATAAGGATTGGGATTTTAAACTTATTAATAAAAATGTAGCAGTAACAGTAAGTGGGAAAAATTATGTTTCCCAAAGAACAATAAAAGCAAATCTTACAGATAAAGCTGGAGTACAGGCAATCCCAGGTACAAATAATAAGTTGGGCTTGTATATCTGGAAAAAAGGAAGCAGTTCTTCTGAGGCGAAAGAAGTGGGAACAAAGAAGACAGTGGCAGGAAATAGCGTTTCATGGTCTATTGATACAGCTTCTGTCTGTGGAGGGTATGGAAATTACTATGCACAGGTACGTTTAAGTGATAGCCCATATACAGAAAGTAAAACTGCATTTGCAAAGACGGAATTTACCCTTGCACCAGTTGCGGATAAAATGAAAGTTAGTAAAACAGCAACTTTAGAGAACAAACAATCCTTTGCGGTACAGCTTAGTGGTGTAAATTCACCAGTCAAGATTAAGAAAGTAGAATTCTTAGTGTATAATAGCAAAAAGAAACTAGTATACACAAAAAAAGCAACTGATAAAAAAGGTAATCAAAGTACATATTATGGAGAGATATCTTTGAAATCTTTGTCTTATCAATTAGAAAAGTATACTATATCTGCAAAGGTGACAGATAAGAACAACAATGAAATTGTACTTGAACAAAGTGATAGTGTGGATTTAAATGCAACAGCAAAGAAATTAGATATTACAAAAAGTGAAACAAAGCATACTTCTACATACAAACTTAAAGGAGCTTACATACCTGGAAACATTAAAAAAGTCCAATTCCAAGTGTATGTAAAATCAAATGGCAAAGAAACCCTTTATCAGAAAGTAAATGCAAGTTATGTATCTAAAAATAAGGTATATACTGCAACCGTCCAGAATAAAAAAGCAGGGACTTATGTGGTTTATGCTTATGGTACCACAAGTTGGAATAAACAAATTTTGTTAAAAAAGAATAGTGTGAAGGTGACAAAAGCAGAATGTACAAGAAATGGATGGTATTATGAAAAATATAATGGTAAGACCTATAAATTCTATTATGTAAATGATGTTAAACAGACAGATTTAACAAAGATATTGGGAATTAATAAAAGTACAAAATTTTATATTGAATTGAACCGTGCTGCTTGTACAGTAACGGTATATGCATACGATAATGCAAAGAAGGCTTATATTATTCCTGTGAAGGCATTTGCAGTATCTGTAGGAAGAGATACCTATAGTACAGGAGGACCGGGAAGCTTGACAGTAAATACTTCCTTTACCCCGCTTGGAGATTTTTCTATATGTTCTAATGGAACTAGTGTGAAATATAGTGTCAAACCAATGTATGAGCCAGATGGTTCTATTCTTTATGCCAGATGGACTTCCCACATTGTTGGGAATGTATATTTCCATTCCATTGCCGTTGGAGCGAATTCTCATTATGCATTGAATCCAAATACCTATAATAGGTTGGGTTCTCCAGCTTCAGCAGGTTGTGTCCGTATGGCAGTTGCTGATGCGAAATGGATTTATGATTATGCGGCAACTGGCTCACCAGTAAAAATTGCAAAAGGAGATTCCAGTAGACCAGGACCACTAGGAAAACCAAAGACCATAAAGGTTTATTCTTCCTCAGTAACATACGACCCGACAGATCCGGAAGTTCCGGATTCTAGAAAGAAATCAGACTACAATGCTGGAAGAATCAGTGGTTATATGACGAAAAATGGTAAAAAAGTAGGATATTAGATAAAAGGGCTGTTGCAAATCATGTATTGCAACAGCCTTGTTGATTAAGGTATAACTGTGAGTAACAGTTCAGGTAGGTCTTGCACACTCCGCTGTGCAAAGACCGTAAAAAAGACTAAAACAGGATTGGAATTGGGCAATTTATAATGCGGAGCTTGCCCAATTCCGTAACAGGTCAGCCCCCTGGCTGAACTGTTACAACTATGATGCATTGTAAAGAAACAGGAAGGTAGTTTTTATGTATGATTATGGAGTGATTGTGGAGGATTTATTGGAGTGGTATGATGCCAATGCAAGGGTTTTACCTTGGAGAAGTGAACCTAAGCCCTATTATGTATGGGTATCAGAGATAATGTTACAACAGACCCGTGTGGAAGCAGTAAAAGGATATTTTGCCAGATTTATAAAAGAATTACCTGATGTAGCCGCATTGGCAGAGGTGAAGGAGGATGAACTCCTAAAGTTGTGGGAGGGACTTGGATATTATAACCGTGCAAGAAATTTGCAGGCGGCAGCAAAGACGATAATGGAAGAATATAACGGCAGACTTCCAGAAGAATATAAAGAATTACAAAAATTAAAGGGGATTGGCAGTTATACCGCAGGGGCAATCGCATCCATTGCTTATGGGAAGCCGGTTCCTGCCGTGGATGGCAATGTACTTAGGGTAATGAAACGGCTGGCTGGAAGTTATGATGATATTTTAAAGGCAAGTGTAAAGACTGATTTAGAAAAAGCGTTGACAAAGATTATGCCTAAACGGGCTGGTGCTTTTAACCAAGCCATTATGGATCTTGGAGCAATGGTGTGTCTCCCCAATGGAAAACCTTTGTGTGAGGAATGTCCATTACAAAAATATTGTGTGGCATACAAAAAAAACATTGTAATGGAAATTCCTGTAAAAACGCCAAAGAAAAAGAGAAAAATAGAAGAAAAAACAATATTAGTTTTAGAATATGAAGGCAAATTTGCCCTGCATAAGAGAGAGGATAGGGGATTATTGGCAGGGCTTTGGGAATTTCCCAATATTTCTGGAAAGATTAAGAAAGAATCTTTAATGGAAATTGTAGAAGAAGAAAATTTTATAGTAAAAGAGCTTGGAGAGAGTAAGCATATTTTTTCCCATATTGAATGGCGTATGATAGGATACTATATTCATTTAAGTAAAAAAACAAATAAAGATTATATCTGGGTAACCAGAGAAGAACTGGTAAAACAGTATGCAATTCCTTCTGCATTCTCTGCTTATGTACAGGAAATAATGAAATAAGCATAAATGCTCAAGGTTGCATTTCCTATCTAAACTTGTTATAGTATATATATAACAATAAGCCTTTGGCTGTTATGATTACTGAATAGATACAATCTATTTTATAATGCAGCTCCAGTGTGAAAATGATTAAAAGGACAAATCGGATATGGAGGTGGTAGAATGCTGATAAGGGTTGATTTTAATAGTGATGAGGCAATCTATATGCAGTTATGCAGACAGATTATTATTGGAATAGCCAATGCCCAGATTAAAGAGGGAGACAATCTTCCTTCTGTGCGGGAACTTGCAGAAGATGTAGGAATCAATATGCACACTGTAAATAAGGCATATTCCATTCTCAAACAGGAAGGCTACCTAAAAGTAGACCGCCGTCATGGGGCAATTATTGCAGTAGAAGTAGACCGGTATAAGGCAAAGATGGAACTGGCAGAGGAGATGAAACTTTCTATAGCAAAGGCAATTTCCAGAGGAATAACCAGAGAAGAAACGAAAGAAATGATAGACGAGATTTATGACCTATATTTAGGTGGAAGATAATGGGCTTAAACGTAACTGTTTCATGGTTCTGAACAGTTACCACTTTTTATAGAAAGGATATTTGTGAGAAATGAAGAAATTTACAGGGAATGCAAAGGAAGTAATTGAGGTTGCAAAGAATACAGCACAAGAATTGTCTTGCAATTATGTAGGAACAGAACACTTGCTTATGGGGCTTGTATGTGCCAAGGGTGTTGCAGGAGCTGTGTTGTCTGCCAACTTTGTTACAAAGGACAAACTTACAGAACTAATTGAGCAGCTAATGGGGAGCGAAGGTGGTGTTATTGTAAAGGAACCTGGTTTTTCTGTCCGGGCAAACCGGGTAATTGATCATAGTAAACAAGAGGCGGAACGGTTTGATTCCAAAATGGTAGGAACAGAACACCTGATGACAGCTCTTTTAAAAGAAACAGATTCAGTTGCAGTCCGCATATTAAATACTATGGGAGTGAATATACAAAAAGTTTATGTGGAAACATTAATTGCCTGTGGATTAGATGGAAATATGGCAAAAAATGATTACAACATGTCTGTAAGAGGAAAGGGGAAAGGCAAATCTTCAACCCCTATGCTTGACCAGTATAGTAAGAATTTGTCACAATATGCAAAATCAGGTAAACTTGATCCAGTAATAGGTAGAGATAAAGAGATTGAGAGATTGATACAGATTATTAGCAGAAGAACAAAAAATAATCCTTGCCTTGTTGGAGATCCTGGAGTGGGAAAAAGTGCTATAGTAGAAGGACTAGCACAAAGAATCGTAGAAGGCAATGTCCCTGAAAGTATGATGGAGAAACAGGTATTGGTTCTTGATTTGGCAGGAATGGTAGCAGGTTCTAAGTACAGAGGAGAATTTGAAGAAAGAATTAAAAGAGTGATAAATGAAGTAATCCAGAATGGAAATTTAATTTTATTTATTGATGAATTGCATACGATTATTGGTGCAGGTGGGGCAGAAGGAGCTATGGATGCAGCAAATATCTTAAAGCCTGCTTTAGCAAGAGGTGAGATGCAGATACTTGGTGCAACAACTATGTCAGAATACCGGAAATATATTGAGAAAGATCCGGCACTTGAGAGAAGATTCCAGCCAGTAGAAGTAGAAGAGCCTACAGAGGAAGAAACCATTGAGATTTTAAAAGGAATCCGTAAAAACTATGAGAACCATCATCATGTAAAGATTACGGATGAAGCAGTTGTGGCAGCAGTAAAGTTTACTGCCCGTTATGTAAATGACAGATTCCTTCCGGACAAAGCAATTGATGCTATGGATGAAGCAGCATCTAAAGCAAAACTTGGAATGACAGTAAAGTCCCAAGAAGTAATTACACTTGAAAAGAAGCATAAACAACTGGAAAAGGAAAAAGAAATAGCAATTATAAAAGAAGACTATGATGAAGCAATAAAGATAAAACAAGCACAAGAGGTAAACAAAGAGAAATTAAATAAGCAGATGGAAAAGGAAATGAAAAAGTACAAGAAAGCAGAAACACTTGTTACAGAAGAGAATATTGCTAATGTGATTTCTTTGTGGACCAAAATTCCAGTACAAAAATTAAAACAAGAAGAAAGTGAACAGCTTATTAAGTTAGAAGAGATACTTCATAATCGTGTGATTGGACAGGAAGAGGCAGTGACAGCCGTAGCTAAAGCCATCCGCCGGGGACGGGTAGGGTTAAAAGATCCAAACCGTCCAATTGGATCTTTCTTATTCCTTGGACCAACTGGTGTAGGAAAGACAGAATTATCAAAAGCATTAGCCGAGGCTGTGTTTGGGGATGAGAAAGCCATAATCCGTGTAGATATGTCCGAATATATGGAGAAACACAGTGTGTCAAAACTCATTGGATCACCACCGGGATATGTTGGCTTTGAAGAAGGTGGACAGTTAAGTGAAAAAGTACGCCGTAATCCATATTCTGTAGTTTTATTTGATGAAATAGAAAAGGCACATGGAGATGTCTTCCATGTTTTATTACAGGTATTAGATGACGGACATATTACCGATTCCCAAGGCAGAAAGGTGAGTTTTAAGAATACGATTATCATTATGACTTCCAATGCAGGAGCACAACGCATTATTTCTCCGAAAACATTGGGATTCCAGAGTATACAAGATGACAAAGCTGACTATAAGAAAATGAAAGATGGTGTTATGGAGGAAGTCAAACATATCTTTAAGCCGGAATTTTTGAATCGTATAGATGAGATTATTGTATTCCACTCTCTTGGAAAAGAGCATATAAAAGAAATTGTAAAATTAATGTTTGCTACTTTAGCAGCACGTGCCAAGGAACAACTTGGAATTACATTAAAACCTGAGGAAGAAGTTTTTGACTATGTGACAGAAGAAAGTTTTGACAGCCATTACGGAGCAAGACCTGTCCGCCGGGTTATTCAAAATAAAGTAGAAGATGCACTGGCAGAAGCAATCTTAGAAGGTAAAGTTTTGTCAGGGGATACAGTACGGCTGTTTATGGAAGAAAAAGAAATCAGATTTGAATCTTAAGCTAGTATTTTTTAGTGAAATGTATTATAATGGATTTGTAGTAATTGGATAACTATGAAGGTACTGAATAGTTATGTAATTGGATGAATAGAAATGTAATATACACAGGAGGGAACAAATATGGCAGTAGTGGAAGAATTAATTCGTAAGGAAGCAGACGGAACATTAAGCTTTGGTAATTATGAATTAGCAACGAAGTCAAAACGTTCTGATTTTGAATATGAAGGTGATTTGTATAAAATCAAGACATTTGCTGAGATTACAAAGCTTGAAAAGAATGGTATGTTCGTATATGAGTCGGTTCCGGGAACCACTGTTACCAATATGAAGTGTAACGAAGATGGCATTACACTTACAGTAGAGGGTAAAGAAGATGCACAAGTGACATTAGAGCTGGAAGCCGAGAAAGAATATGATGTTTGTATTCATGGCAGAGACAGCGGAGTGATGAAGACCAATCTTGGAGGAAAGTTAAACATTAGTGTGGAATTAGATGCAGGTGTACCTGTACAGATTGCAGTTGTGGAAAAATAATCTAAAGAGATTTGATAGAAAACAGACAGGCTATGAGCATCGTTCTACTTGTTCATACACATTAGGTTCTATGATAAGCATATATTTTGAGTTTTGTGTGGCACAATCTAAGATATATGCTTATTGGCAACACTTTCATAGAATGCATGGAGATTAGAAATGGCAAAAGCAAAGAATATTTTTTTCTGTAAAGAGTGTGGTTTTGAATCTTCCAAGTGGTTAGGACAATGTCCTGGTTGCAAACAATGGAATACCTTTGTAGAAGAGCCGGTACATAAGAAGTCAGTTTCTGGGGGGACACTTCGGGGAGAAAGAGCAGAACCTGCTCGTTTATCTCAGGTGTCAACAACAGATAAGACAAGAATCCATATTGGCATTGGAGAATTTGACAGAGTACTTGGTGGCGGTATTGTAGAGGGTTCATTAGTATTAGTAGGTGGTGATCCGGGAATTGGGAAATCTACCCTGTTGTTACAAATGTGTAAACATTTGGTGGAGCAGGAAAAGACAGTATTGTATATTTCTGGAGAGGAATCCTTAAGGCAGATAAAAATGCGGGCAGAGCGGCTTGGTGAATTTAAAGGTGAACTGTTATTGCTTAGTGAGACTAATTTAGATACAGTGGAACAAAGTATTCGTAGTGTGCAGCCTAAGGTGGTAATTATTGATTCCATACAGACCATGTACAAAGAAGAAATAGGTTCTGCACCAGGAAGTGTAGGGCAGGTCAGAGAAACCACAAACACACTTTTGGGAATTGCCAAGGGATTAGGAATTTCTATATTTATTGTGGGACATGTCACCAAAGAAGGTATGGTTGCAGGTCCAAGGGTTCTGGAACACATGGTGGACACCGTTCTTTATTTTGAAGGGGACGGAAATATGACCTACCGGGTGTTGCGGGCAGTGAAGAACCGTTTTGGTTCTACAAATGAGATAGGTGTATTTGAGATGAAGGACACAGGGTTAAGAGAAGTAACCAATCCTTCGGAATACATGTTGGAAGGTATGCCGGAAGATGAGTCAGGTTCTGTAGTAACTTGTGCTATCGAAGGCACCAGACCAATTATGGTAGAAGCACAGGCATTGATTTGTCAGACGAACTTTAACTTGCCAAGAAGAACTGCAGCAGGAGCAGACTATAACCGTGTGAATCTGTTGATGGCAGTGATTGAAAAGCGTCTGGGAATGCGTATGATGGATTGTGATGCTTATGTCAATGTAGCAGGTGGTATGAGAATTACAGAGCCTGCATTGGATTTGGCAATTGTGGCAGTAATTTTATCCAGTTACCGGAATCGTGCGTTGCCTGAAAAAATGCTGGTGTTTGGAGAAGTGGGTCTTACTGGTGAAGTAAGAGCTGTGAATCAGGCAGAACAACGAGTAGCAGAAGCAGAAAAGATGGGATTCCGGGCCTGCATTTTGCCAAAGGTTAATATGAAAGTAATTTCAGTTAGTAAGATAAAGCTGATTGGAATTAGTAATATAAAAGAATTGTTAGAGTATATTTGATGTAACAGTTCAGGTAGATCTTGCACACTTCACTGTGCAAGACCGTAAGAAAAACTAAAACAGGATTAGAATTGGGCAACTAATAATGCAAAGCTTGCCCAATTCTGTGAGCAGGTCAGACTTTGTCTGAACTGTTACTATTTAATGAAAAGGGGGAACTGATTATGGCAGTACAGGAAACAGAGGAAAGAAACGCTCAACAGTTGGTAAAAGAAGGTTTGGAGAGTACAGTAAAACTTGCTAAGAAAAATGAAGTATTAAATAATCTTATGCAGAAGACATCTGCTAATGTAGAGCAAATGGAAAAACTAACCAATATGATTGAAGGATTTGCAGGTGTTATCGCAGGTATTGCAAATAAAACAAATATGTTGGCGTTGAACGCTTCTATCGAAGCTGCAAGAGCTGGAGAGCATGGTAGAGGGTTTGCGGTAGTTGCAAAACAGGTAGGAGAACTTGCAGCACAGTCTGCTACATCATCAAAAGAAATCAAAGAGACGATTCAATCTGTACAAGGATTTACAAATGAAATGGTAACTAGTATGGATCAGTTGCTAAAAGCCATTGAAGAGCAGAATCAGCTTACACAAAGTGTGACACAAATTTTAGGTGATATTGAAGAGGGTATTAAAAACGAAAGATACTAGTTCAAAAATGAACATGTCAACACACTTGGATTTTATTGAGAAAGGGAGTATGGTTTTTGGCTATACTCCTTCTTTTTGGTAAATGGATATAAAAGGGAATAGGCAAGTTTGTGAATTTTTTTACATTGCGGGAAGATTGGAAATACTATATAATAAAATTGTAATAAAAATGTAATGAATTACTGCTTTTTATTAGATAAAGAGTATCTGTTCAGTGCCTGAACAGATACGAGATTTTAGCCCATAGAAATTCGCAAAGCAAAGGGCTAAAATCTTGTAAAACTCGGATTTGTCAAGCAAATCCTCGAGTATGTTCTGAACAGTTACGATAAAGATTATTCATCAAGCTAGGAGAAAGGATGGAAAGCATGAAAGAACATGTAAAAAAGGTTGTTTTTGGTGCTGCCTTTGCAGGAATGGTAGCAGTAGCATTGGCAACACCAACGAATATTTTTAAAAACACTACTACTGTAGAACAAACGGTGGCAGAAAATAATATTGTTGTACATTATCGTTGGAATGGAGAGGATACACCACATCTATACTATGAAAATGTAAATGAAAGTGGTCAGAAGGCAATATCATGGCCGGGTATTCCTATGAAAAAGACAGGAGATAATTGGTATAGTTATACTATATCCAATGCACAAAGTGCAGATCTTGTATTTAGTATAGGAGATACCTATGAGACAACTACACTAAATCGTACCGCAGGAGAATGGTGGTTTGATCAGGATACTTGGTTTGCTGAGAATCCAGATGGAGAGAACACTACACTTGTAGAAAATACTAATGGAAATAAAAAAAATAAGGATATTGGAAAAGTTTATAATAAAGAGAATGTAACACAGACTACAGATGGTGTAACAACAGTTGGTTTGAAAAAAATTAACACAGTAGATGAGTATATTGAAACTTATGTGGATACACAGGATTTGAATGCAGCTGCGGATGCAAGTATTATTATTCATTACTATTCTGATAGTTCTGTGCCAAGTATTTATTACTGGAATGCCCTGCCACAGGATTTGGAGACTGTATGGCCGGGACAGCCTATGACTATGGAGAAAGAAAACTGGTATACATATAGTTTTAGCGGAGTAGATAAGATCAATGTGCTATTTACTTCAGGATTGACACAAACAAAAGATTTTACCCGTAAAACTGGAGAATGGTGGTATAAGGGTGGAAAATGGTATAGCAAAGAACCTGTAGATTATGGCAGTTCGGAGGAAATTATTGGAAGTGAACGTGGAGATTTCCGTGAAGAAACCATTTATTTTGCTATGACTACCCGTTTTTATGATGGAGATGAAAGTAATAATGTGCATTGTTGGGATGAAAATGCAAAACAGAAACTGGATGATACCGATCCTGACTGGAGAGGTGACTTTAAAGGATTAATTGAAAAACTGGACTACATTAAAGCACTTGGTTTTTCAGCAGTCTGGATTACACCAGTAGTAGAAAATGCCAGCGGTTTGGATTATCATGGATACCATGCTATGAATTTTGAAAAGGTAGACCCAAGATATGAATCGGATGGTGTAACTTATCAGACCTTAATCAATGAGGCACACAAGCGTGGTATGAAGATTATACAGGATGTAGTATTTAACCATACTGGTAATTTTGGTGAGACTAACCTTGCACCAATGTTTGAAAAAGATGGAAGTGTGGAAGGTGGTTATGGAACTATTAATTGTATGAAATTGGCTGAGAACACTATTTTACCAGACAACTATAATGATTCCAGTAAGTTTAAAAACGAAAATGAATTTGGGACTTGGCAATACCAGACAAGACTTGCACTTTTAAAAGATACTAAAGACCCAATTCATGAAGGAGTCCGCAATGACCCTAAAACATTTTATCATCGTTATGATGAAAGTTTTGCATGGGATTTCTATACAGTACAGTTAGGACAAATGGCAGGAGACTGTGTAGACCTTAACACAGAGAATCCAATTGTGGCAAAATACATAACAGACAGTTATAGCAAATATATCAAAATGGGAGTAGATGCTTTCCGTATAGATACAGTAAAACATATTTCCCGTTTGACCTTTAACAATATGATTACTCCGGTATTGAAATCCGTAGGTGGAGACAATTTCTATATGTTTGGTGAAGTATGTACCAAATCTTCCCAAGTATGGTATCGTGGAGAAACACCACCACTTTCCGGACCATTCTATACATGGAAAGAAAGTAAAGATTATGACTGGGTATATTATGATGAAAGTGTAGAAGATGCATATAACCAGTATGCAGCAACTCCTCCACAAAAAGTACGTTCTGATTTTGACAGAGAATTGGCTTATGATGAGTGGAGACTGGAATCCGAAGCCAATCTGCCACATGGTGTCAATATGGCATCCGCAGAGCAGAATTACAATGATAATGCAAATGATGTAAGAGGTGAGAGTGTAAGACCAAATGGAAGTGCACAGGCAGAACAGCCGGTTAGTAAAAATGCATTTTTAGATGGAAACAATTATCATAAACCAGATTATAGCATGAAGTCAGGCTTGGATGTCATTGATTTTACTATGCACTGGAACTTTAGCACAGCGAAGAAGGCATTTGATGGAGTAACAGGAAATTATGATTATGCTACAGGAAAAGTAGGTGGTAATGTTTCGGCAGGTGGGGATTATTCCTATAACGACTCCACATGGAATGTAACCTATGTGGATTCTCACGATTATAGTCCGGATGGAAACTTTGAATTCCGTTATGATGGTGGAACCGAGGCATGGGCAGAGAACTTGTGTTTATTGTTTACCTTTAGAGGTATTCCATGTATCTATTATGGTTCTGAAGTAGAATTCCAAGCTGGAAAGAAGATTGATGTGGCACACCAAGATTTGATTTCAAATTCTGGAAGAGCATATTTTGGTGACTATCTGGAAGGAGAAGTGACAGCCTCTGACTTTGGTGTATATGAAGCAGAAGCAGGAAGTGCAGTAGCCAAGACACTGTCTTCACCACTTTGTAAACAGATTATCCGTTTGAATAAAATCCGGCGTGCAATTCCAGCATTGCAAAAAGGACAATATTCCTTAGCAGATATGACATATTCTGATATGGCATTTAAGAGAAGATATACAGATGACAATACAGATAGTTTTGTTTTAGTAACCATTACTGGCAGTGCAGACTTTAAAAATGTTCCAAATGGTACTTATGTAGATGCTATTACTGGAGATGAAAAGACAGTAACAAATGGTACACTAAGTGTAGAAGCACCTGGAAAAGGTAATATGAGGGTATATGTATTAGATACAGACTTAACACCTGCACCAGGAAAGATTGGTAGTGATACCTCATATTTGAAGTAAAATAAGAGTTACTGTTCACAGGTAGTACTTTGCACTTGCTGCAAAGTACGTAAGAACAAGTAGTGGTAGAGAAGAATCCAGCCTTTCGCCAAAGGCGAACTCTTAATAGGCTGGATTCCGTTACAGTTTGCACCATAGGTGTGAACTGTAACAAATAAGAAACTGGTATAGACAAACCTTTGTGGATTTATCTATACCAGTTTTTTTGTATACACATTACAAAATTATAATGGAGATTGAAAAAGCCCAATATTTGGAGGAAAAACTGAAAAGCATATAAATAACAGTCCTATACACCAGAAGTATATATAATATGCAAATTCAGAAAAATATAAACGAATGTCTTTTTTTATTGTGTGATAACTAAAGAGATAAGCACAAGACATAGCAAGGAAATAAATAGCAATATTTACCACTTCAATATTATATCCTAAAATTCCTTGGTAAGTATAGAAAACAATGATGGTTACAATCATACCTATTAGGGCAGAAAGAAGCTTTGCACCTATGTAATTTTGTGTTTTGACTTTCATAAAAAGGTATTCTAAAACAGATACAAAAAGGATTGGAAAGAAAATTAGTTTTAAATGTTCCCAAGTAGATTCATTTTTAGGGAAAATAAGACCAATAAGATAATTTTGTCCTGACCAGTCATAAAAAAAATGAGAAATTGTTCCAAGGATACATGCAAGAATAAAACAGGTTAACTCTAAATGTTTTAGATTTTTCATAATTTATCTCTCCAGAAAATAAAATTGGATATAGAAATAATATATGTGTAAAAAAAGAGAATATGTATATTTTTCTTGTGATTGTTCCCAAAGCAGAATATAATAGTAAGGCAGGAAGTAACTATTCAGGTAGAAACACGCATTTACTGCGTGTTTTGTAAGAAAAATGAAAGTTGATTGTTCTAAGCCCTTCGCCGAAGGCGAATTTTCATGGGCTTAGAACGTAACTGTTCATGGTTCTGAACAGTTATGGCAGGAAGACAAGCTATAGATAAGGAGAGGTAAGGTTAAAATATATGGACAATAAAGAACAGCAGCCACATAAAAGACGGGTACGGTACAAAGGAACCCATCCAAGAACTTTTGCAGAGAAGTATAAGGAGCATAACCCGGAAAAATATAAAGACACTATAGAGAAAGTAATCAGCAAAGGAAGTACACCAGCAGGTATGCATATTTCAATATGTGTAAAGGAAATTTTAGACTTTTTAGAAATTAAGCCGGGACAGACAGGAATTGATGCTACATTAGGATATGGTGGACATACATCCCACATGTTAGAGTGCCTAAAAGGGAAAGGGCATATTCATGGTCTGGATGTAGATCCTATTGAGATTGAGAAGACAAAAACAAGACTTGTCAAAGCTGGATTTGGAGAAGATATTTTAACTGTGTGGCAGATGAATTTTGCAGATATTGATAAGGTAGTTGATAAAGTGGGGCAGGTAGATTTTGTATTGGCAGATCTAGGAGTATCCTCTATGCAGATTGATAACCCAGAAAGAGGATTTTCCTATAAAATAGAAGGACCATTAGATCTCCGGCTAAATCCTGAAAAGGGAATTTCAGCCGCAGAGCGTCTTATGGAGGTTACCAGAGATGAGCTAGAGGGAATGTTGGTGGAAAATGCAGATGAGCCTTATGCAGCAGAGATTGCCAGAGCTGTTATGAAAGCCAGGAAGAAAAAGCAAAAATTGGAGACAACCACAGAATTACGCAATCTTATTGAAGAAACATTAATGGAACTTCATTTAGAAAATCCAAAACAGGAGATAAAAAAATCCTGCCAGCGTACTTTTCAAGCTCTTCGTATTGATGTAAACAGTGAATTTGAAGTGTTGGAGGAATTCTTGGGTAAATTGCCAGATGTGCTGGCTCCTGGAGGAAAAGCAGCAATTCTTACCTTTCATTCAGGAGAAGACCGCATGGTAAAACAGTTTTTCAAAGAGTATAAAAAATTGGGAATATACCAAGAGGTGGCAAAGGATGTAATCCGACCGTCAGCAGAGGAATGTGTAAGAAATCCCAGAGCAAAATCCACCAAAATGCGTTGGGCGGTAAAAGCAAAGGAATGATAGGAGAATTTAGTATATGGGAAAGGAAAAAGAAATAAAAACAAATGCAATGCGGATTCTGGATAAGAAAAAAATAACTTATCAAGTAAACTCTTATACCTGTGAGGAATTTATTGATGGAGTACATATTGCAGACAAATTAGGACAATCTTATGAGCAAAGTTTTAAAACTTTGGTGGCTGTTGGAAAGAGCAAAGAACATTATGTATTTGTAATTCCTGTGGATAAAGAGATTGACTTTAAAAAGGCAGCAAAAGTAGTAGGAGAAAAAAGTATAGAGTTAGTGCCAGTTAAAGAAATTCAAGGATTAACTGGGTATATTCGTGGTGGTTGTACTCCCATTGGTATGAAAAAGCTGTTTAAAACAATCATACAAGAAAGTGCGAAGGAACATAAAGAAATTATTATTAGTGGAGGGAAACTAGGGCTACAGATATTATTGAACCCAGAAGATTTGATAATGGTTGTAAACGGGGAGTATGGAGATGTCATTGCCTAGTGGAAATAAGAATAGAGGAGTGAAGAGCATGAAAATTGTATTTTTAGATGCAAAGACTATAGGAGATGATATTGATTTATCTGGATTTGAGCGATTTGGAGAAGTGGTGAAGTATAATTTTTCTACATCTAAAGAAGTTCCAGAGAGGGTAGCAAATGCTGATGTGATTATATTGAATAAAGTGCAGGTAAACCAAGAGACAATAGGAAATGCAAAGAATCTGAAACTAGTATGTGTAACGGCAACTGGTACAAATAACTTGGATAAAAAATATTTAGAAGAAAAAGGAATTGCATGGAGAAATGTTGCAGGATATTCAACAGACATGGTAGCACAGCACACCTTTGCCATGTTGTTCTATTTAATGGAGAAGTTATCCTATTATGATGAATATGTAAAGTCTGGGCAGTATGTGGGAGATAAACTTTTTACTCATTTTGCCAATACCTTTCATGAACTTTCTGGTAAAACATGGGGAATTATTGGGTTGGGAGCCATAGGAAGACGAGTGGCAGAAATTGCAACAGCTTTTGGTACTCATGTGATTTATTATTCTACTTCTGGGAAAAACCACAATATAGATTATCAGCAAGTGGATTTTGATACATTATTAAAAGAATCGGATATTGTATCTGTCCATGCACCACTAAATGAGAATACTGAGAGTCTTATGGATAAGGAGGCATTTGGGAAAATGAAACCTACATCCATATTTTTAAATCTTGGAAGAGGACCTATTGTGGTAGAAAAGGATTTGGCAGAAGCTCTTTCCTGCAATTCCATCGGGGCAGCAGGATTGGATGTACTTTGTGTAGAGCCTATGGCAGAAGACAATCCATTAAGAAAGATAAAAGATAGTAATAAGATATTGATTACTCCACATATTGGCTGGGCTGGAGTAGAAACCAGAACACGTTTGATGAAAATCATTGAAAAACAGGTGGAGGAGTTTATGGATTCGATTTAAGAATGAATAATCTTTGAATAGTTACAAATAATTAAGAATTTTGTAAGTACTTTTTGACACACATTTGTTATACTATAGTTGTATGGTATCAGATAATCGTTACCATTTAGCCAGTGCACTAGAAATTTATGTAAGAGTTCAGCCGGGTTCATTCATAAAGTGCCAGAATAGTTACTGTTCACACCTGCAGTGCAAACAGTAACAGAATCCAGCCTATTTAGGATTCACCTTCGGCGAAAGGCTGGATTCTTGGCTATTCTACGTTTTTGGCACATAGCTTGACAGCAAGTGTCAAGCTTGTGAGTGAGCACTAACCCCTAATATACAAATTAGCTAAAAATATTTTTTCTGGCTGGCACTTTATTCATGAATGGCGTTAAGCACATAAAAGTATATGCACAAATTGCCCTCTATGAGCAAGCTCAATCGTGTAATTTGCACATATACTTTTACCCGGCTGAACTGTTACAAATTTATGGCATGTAAGAGGAGGATGAAGTTATGAAGGCTAAGAAATTATTAACAATGGGAATGCTTGTTATGGCAATGGCATTGTCTGCATGTGGTTCCAAAGAGGAGACTAAGAAGGAAGAAAATGTTTCAGCAGGGGAAACAACCGTAACACCAACAGAAGATACGACACCTGTAGAAACAGAAACACCAACACCAACAGAAGAACCAGAAGTTACAGAGACTCCTGTCATTGAGGCAACGGCTACTGTAGCACCAAAAGAAAATGAGGCAGAGCCGAAAGAAGAAGGAATCACGATTTATTATGGTGATGAAAATGCAGAACATATTTTATCTACACAGATTCCAAAGCAGAAGGTTACACCTGAGCTTTTAGTTGCAGAACTTGCTAAAAGAGATATTCTGACTTCTGATGTGACAGTGAAGAGTTTCAAGGAAACAAAAAAAGGCAATGTTAAGACTTTAGCTGTGGATTTTGGGGAGAAGTTCCGTGAAATTTTATTTTCCCAAGGAAGTTCGGGAGAATATATTATGATGGGAAGTGTAGTAGATACTTTCCTAAAGGCTTATGGTGCAGAAAGTATGACCATTACAGTGGAAGGTGATATGTTGGAAAGTGGACACTGTATTTATGATTCAGAGATGACATTTTATGAACCTTCATCAAATGATAGTGCAGAAAAAGTTAGTGAAGGAATTGCGGATGCACTTGGTGTAGAATAAACATAGGATGAATTGTGCCTGCCCTCTTTCAGGGCATGTATGATTCATCTTTTCTTTTTATTTCTACAAGCAAGAATTCCACCTATTTTTCCACTCTCTTTGGAGGACAGAGAACCCCATCCACTAGTGATTACCTTATCAAATACTCCGATTTCATTGGCGATTTCATATTTCATTTGCTCTTGTATAGGGAGTTTTTTCACATCTTCCAAACAGGTAATTTCAATTTCTTTTTCTTTTTTCATATTATCCATCCTTTCAAATTTTTTGTTTTATATTATTGTAACTGTTCAGGTAGAAACACGCATTTACTGCGTGTTTCGTAAGAAAAAGTAAATTTTGATTGTTCTAAGCTCTTCGCTAAAGGCGAATTTTCATGGGCTTAGAACGTAACTGTTCAGAACCGTGAACAGTTACATATTATTTATGCTATCCCCAGCTAATATCATGGAAATAGAAGGGGAATTATTCACGTCCTATATTGCAGACCGCTGCTTAACAGCATCACCTGTCTGCAATCATCGTCAATTGACCTATTAAGCATGACTAAGTCATTATTTGTAAGCCTTCAGCTTACATAAGACTTAGTTCATGCTTAAGACCGTGAATAATCTTGGATTATTATTATGTGAAAAAACAATAAAAATATTCTTGAGAAAGTTAGTAATTTATAATAAAATATAATATAGGTTATTAAAAAGAAGGAAAAGAAGGGATTTCATGGAAGCATATACAGGTTTTGCAAGTGTTTATGATCTGTTTATGGACAACATTCCCTATAGGGAGTGGGGAGAATATCTATGTAGACTGCTCAATGATTATCAAATAACAGATGGCATTGTAGTAGATATAGGGTGTGGAACAGGGGGAATTACAGAGCAATTGGCACTGGCTGGATATGATATGATTGGAATTGATAATTCAGAAGAGATGCTTTCCATTGCCAGAGATAAGAAATTAAACTACATAGAAAAGGATTCCAGAAATCAAATTTTGTATCTGTTACAGGATATGCGGGAGATGGAATTATATGGAACAGTGAAGGCAATGGTTAGTATTTGTGATAGTATGAATTATCTTTTAGAAGAAGAAGATCTGCTTACGGTTTTTCGTCTGGTAAATAATTATTTAGACGCCAAGGGGGTGTTTATTTTTGATTTAAACACAGAGTATAAGTACAAAGAACTTTTAGGAGATCAAATCATTGCGGAAAACCGGGAGGATGCCAGTTTTATCTGGGAGAATTTTTATTATCCAAAAGAGCAGGTTAATGAGTATGATTTAACCATATATGTAAGAGAAGAAGGGGGATTATACCGCAGGTTCTGTGAGACACATTATCAGAAGTGTTATTCGTTAGAAACTGTGAAAAGGTTATTAGAGCAAGCAGGTATGGAGTTTGTAACAGCGTATGACGCATTTACAAAACAACCACCTCGTAAAGATAGTGAGAGGATTTATATTATAGCTAGAGAAGGACATCAAGAGAAAAAGTTTTATGGATAAGTTAGGAAATTAGGAGGAAGAAATGGCAGATTATATTGTAAGAGGAATGGCAGCTGATAATCAAATCCGTGTGTTTGCTGCAACGACAAAGAAACTGGTAGAAGATGCAAGACAAGCACATAATACCAGTCCGGTTGCCACAGCAGCACTTGGAAGACTGCTTACAGCAGGAGCGATGATGGGAAGCATGTGTAAAGGTGAGAAGGACATGTTGACGCTTCAGATTCAGTGTAGCGGACCAATACAAGGATTAACAGTGACCGCAGATGCCGCTGCTAATGTAAAGGGATATGCCTACAATCCGAATGTTATGCTGCCGCCAAGTGACAAAGGGAAATTAGATGTAGGTAAGGCACTGGATTTAGGCGTGTTAAGTGTAATAAAAGATATGGGGCTAAAAGAACCCTATATGGGACAGACACAACTAGTTTCTGGGGAGATTGCAGAGGATTTGACCTACTATTTTGCCACTTCGGAGCAGGTGCCATCTGCAGTAGCTTTGGGTGTGCTTATGAATAAAGATAATACAGTAAAACAGGCTGGGGGATTTATTATTCAGCTTATGCCTTTTGCGGAAGATGGATTGGCAGAAAAACTGGAAGGAAAACTTTCAAAAATTACATCAATTACTTCTTTATTGGAACAGGATATGACACCAGAGGATATCATTCATCAAGTATTAGGGGACTTTGGTGTGGAAATTACAGATAATATATCTACAAGGTTTTATTGTAACTGTTGTAAAGAAAGAGTAGAGAAAGCAATTGTTAGTGTAGGAAGTGCAGAACTTCGGAGCATGATTGCAGACAACAAACCAATAGAGGTGAATTGTCATTTCTGTAATAAAAAATATACCTTTGATATTGAGGAATTAAAAGAAATTTTAAGAAAAAGTAAAAGATAAAACAAGGAGAGAAAGGAAGAGATACAAATGATTTATACTATGACTTTAAGTCCAGCTTTGGACTACATTATCACAATTAAAGATTTTTCTAAGGATGCAGTGAACCGTAATGAGAAAGAGGAGGTACATGCTGGAGGAAAAGGGATTAATGTATCCCAGGTATTAAAAAATCTGGATATTGAAAATGTAGCATTAGGGTTTGTTGCAGGTTTTACGGGAGAAAAGATTGAAGGAGATTTGGCAGAATATGGGTGCTTTGTGGATTTTGTACATTTGCGTCAAGGTATGAGCCGTATCAATATAAAAATCAAAGGTGACAGCAGCCTTAGTGAAAACAAAGAAACTGAAATCAATGGAATGGGACCAGTTGTGCCAAAGGACAAACTGGTAGATTTGTTTAGAAAGTTAGAGCAGATTAATACTAATGATATTTTGGTTTTAGGTGGAAGTGCAATGCAAAGTCTTCCTGAAGATATTTATGTTCAAATTATTGAACATCTAAAAGATAAAAATATCCGTGTTGTGGTAGATGCAGAGAAAGGGCTTCTTTGTCAAGCATTGCCTTATAAACCATTTTTAATTAAGCCAAATAAGAGAGAATTGGCGGAAGCATGTGGGGTAAATGTTGAAGATATCAAAACACAAGAAGATGTAATCAAATATGCAAAAGAGCTACAGGAAAGTGGTGCAAGAAATGTATTGGTATCTTTAGCTGAGGATGGAGCATTACTTCTTTTAGAAGATGGCACCGTTTATGCGAAGGCATCTCCAGAAGGTACTTTGGTGGATGGAGTTGGAGCAGGAAATTCTATGGTTGCAGGTTTTCTTGCGGGCTATATGGAGAAGGAAGATTACCAGAAAGCATTTGACATGGCACTGGCAGCAGGATGTGCCTGTGCATATCGTTCAGGTCTTCCAACCAGTAAAGATATATATGATATGTATGAAGTTGTAAAAGATATGTAAGATAGAACGTAACTGTTCAGGTACTGAACTGTTACGATAGAACCATGAAAAGAAGAAGAGCTGTTATATTCAATTTGAGTGTAACAGCTAGTTTTCTTTGGTGAAATAATAGGGTAACAGGTCAGCCCATGGCTGAACTGTTACATAATAGGAGGAGATTATGCAGGAATCATTAGACAAGTTCTTGAGGGAAATGAGAAAAGTAATAAAAGGAAAAGATGAAATCCTAAAGAAAATCTGGATAATATTATTGGCAAAGGGACATGTACTATTAGAAGATGTGCCAGGAGTGGGAAAGACTACCATGGCGATGGCATTGGCAAAAACCACATCCCTTGACTATAAGAGAACCCAGTTTACGCCAGATGTTCTGCCAAGTGATATCACTGGCTTTTCCATGTATCATAAGGGTAAAGAAGAATTTTCTTATATGGAAGGTGCAGTAATGTGCAATATTTATCTGGCAGATGAGGTAAACCGTACATCTCCGAAAACCCAGTCAGCCTTATTGGAAGTAATGGAAGAGGGAACTGTTACAGTAGATAAAGTAACAAGAAAAGTACCACAACCATTTTTTGTGATTGCTACCCAGAATCCTTTTGGTTCTCTTGGAACCCAGAAGCTGCCAGAATCCCAATTGGATCGATTTATGGCAAAATTATCTATTGGTTACCCAGAACGGGCATCTGCTATAGAGATGTTAAAGGAGAATGGGAATCAGGCATTAGATCAGATTACGCCAGCATTTTCTAAGGAAGAGGTGCTAAAACTGCAAACATCTGTACAGGAAATTTATGTGGATGAAAGTATTTATGGATATATCACGGATTTGACAGAAGCCACAAGAAAACATGAAGGAATTGAAGTTGGCATTAGTCCAAGAGGGAGTCTGGCTCTTTTTCATGTAGCTAAGGCAACCGCTTTTGTAGAAGGCAGGGATTATGTATTACCAGAAGATGTACAGTTTATGATAGAAGATGTTTTTGTACACCGTCTGGCACAAAGTGGAAGAGGAAGAGCTATGGGGATAGAGTCTGGGGAATTGGTAAGGGATATTATTGCTAAGGTACCTATTCCAAAACTATCCAGATAGGAGGATAAGATGCGTTCTTTTTGGAATGTAATTCGATATTTATGTGTGTTATTTTTGATATGGAAGGCATTGTTTTTCTATGGCAATTATGGATTTTTCTTGGTATTGGTATTATGGCTTCTTTTACCAATACTGGCATTAAGCTGCAATTGGTATATGACAAAAAAAGTAGAAGCTGGGTTTGAAAAAGAGAGTGTAAAAGTAGGCGTGAACCTGCAAATGCCAATAAAGGTAGTTATAAACAATCCAACTATCTTTCCGGCAATTAGTGGGACATTAGTATTTTCCGTAACACATAGATTTTATGGGGGGGAAACTATCAAGAAAATGGAAATTCCAATTTCTGGAAAAGGGGAGTCGGAATATGTTCTTCCGATTGCATCTAAATATTGCGGATGTGTAGAAGTTCGTTTATTGCAGATAAAAATAAGAGATTTTCTTGGATTTATGGAGTTTAAGCAGGATATACATAAGGAAAGTGATGGATATGTTTTTCCATTTTTAGAGGATACAAGAATTGATTTCTTAGAAAAAAGCAAGGCAATCAAAGAAAGTCCGATTACTTATGAAAAAAGTTATGAAAATGAGGATGAATGGGAACTGAGGGAATATCAGCCAGGGGAGAAGTTGCAACTGGTGCACTGGAAATTGTATGGAAAAACAGGGGAATTATTTTTAAAACAATTTCAAAACAGCCAGTTGGAAGAGAAAAAATTATTGTTTGAGTTATATGATGATAAAAATGGCGGTCTGGATGCTATACTTTATTATGTATTTGGACTTTGTAATTTTCTGATAAAAAATGGAGAGTCATTCTATTTATGTTGGTTTAGTAAGGCAGAACAAAAAATTAAAGAGCAAAGAATAGAAGGAGAAATAGATTTGGAAGCTGCTTTTATAACAATTTATTATGAGAATAGTTATGAAGAACATTATCTCCAACAGACATCGTTTATAGAAGAACAAGGATATCATCTTTTGGATGTAAATTACATGTAACAGTTCAGCCATGCAAAAGTATATGTGCAAATTGCACGAGGGAGCTTGTTCACAGAGGGCAAGTTGCACATATACTTTTATATGCTTAATGCCATACATTCATATTTTGCCAACCAATTTATAATACTTTTAGTCATGTTGTATATTCTGGCAAAATATGAATGGCATGGCTGAACTAGAAGGGGGGAATCTGATTTGATTTTACATAAAAAGAAAAAAGAGAAATATGGAAAATCAGGAATATATGTATGTGAGGAAAAAGAATTAACAAAAAGCCAGCCTTTATGTGTGTGTCTGTTAAAGGGTATCCTGCTTTTTTTGGCAGTATATGGTTCTCTTCATATTTTTTTAGACGGTTTTTCTATTGAGTATGCAAAGGGATTTGTGGTAATTTTCTTTTTCTTGTTATCTATGATTATTTCTATGTTTTATTATAATAATCTGACAAAAAACTTGGGATATATATTGTTCTTTATTTTGTTTTTAGTAGGAATCTTTTTCTTTCATAAATATATTAATAGCGGGTATAGTGTACTGTATAATGAGGTCTATGATATTTTAGATGAAAAATACAATTTTTCTGCAGTCAGACATCTGGTAGAACCTATGTCAGATCGATATACCTCTGCAACTTTGGCAATTATCTTTTATGGTGGATTTGTTTTCTTAGTGGTAAATTTATTATTGGCAGAAAAGATGAGTCTCATTGGAACGATTTTTTGTACCTTTCCATTTTGGCAAATGTCTTTATATTTTAATAGGAATTATAATATTCTAGATTTTATGTTAGTTTTGTTTTCCTATCTGGCGATTGGATTAATTAAAGCAGGAGGAAGATATCAGCATAGAAGCAAAAAGAAAAAGATTTTTATAAAAGAGAAAAAAAGAGAGACAAGAATCAGTTATCTGGGAAAAGGAAATATTTTACTGCAAACGATAGGAGTGTATGCAGGGATTATAGTTTTGATAGCAGGGCTTTTTCTGTTTATTTTTCCTAAATCACTTTTTACCACTCCTAAAAGTTCTATCAAAGCCAAAGAGAAAATGGATTTATATATTCAGGATTTTATGCTAACCGGTTTTATCAGCCGGCTGAACCAATATGACTCAAGAGGTGGTGTAAGTGGAGGAAAGTTAGGAGGTGTAGGTGCAGTAAGACCAAGTTATGAGACTGATTTGGAAGTAAGCTTTGTACCTCTGGAATATAAAGATGTATATTTAAAAGCATATACAGGAGCTATTTATACAGGCAGTTCTTGGGATGCACTATGGTATTATAGCAAGGATAAAGATTATAATGAATTGAAAAATTATGGGGAAAATGGAAAACTGGCAAATAGTGAATATATGGCAAGAGAAGAAAAAGACGGCATAACAAGCAGAATGGAGATATCCATTGTAAATGCCAGTAAGGAATATAATTACTATCCTTATTATTCTAATTGCTTGAATGGAGGAGATTTAGATTTTTCTTACAATATAGATCAGGTTATTCGAAAAAATTCTTTAGAAAAATACCAAATTTCCTATCATCCTATTGGAGACAAATTGATTCCCTTGCCCAAAAGTAAGGAACTTTCTGCCTATGAAGAATATGTATGGGAGAATTACCTAACAGTAACAGAAGATTGTAAAGGGGCCGTTTCTGAATTTTGCAGGCAGGCAGGTGTAACAGGAAATAGTGAGGAAGATATAGAGAAAGTAATCCGACATCTCCATGAACAGTGTAGTTATTCCATGACACCAGGAAAGACACCAAGAAATCAGGATTTTATTACATATTTTTTAATGGAAAAACATAAAGGATTTTGTGTGCATTTTGCTTCTTCTGCGGTAATGATCTTTCGTGAGATGGGAATTCCTGCCCGTTATATAGAAGGATATAATATGAGTACCAATAAGATTGTGGATGGTGTTCTGTTAGAAGAGGAAGAGACAAAGGACTGGGTGTCCGGAAATATATCTAAAGAAGAATTGGATAAGCTGGGAGTAATTTCTGTAGAGGTAAGTGATGCACAGGCACATGCATGGGTGGAAATTTACCTGAGAGGTTATGGCTGGATACCAGTAGAAGTTACTCCGGCTGGATTTGGAGAGGAAGAGGAAGAAAGTAGTTTTTGGAATCTTTTTCAGAAATATTTTGGAAATACCAGTGAAGAAGAGTCAGATACTGCTCTGGGAGAACAGATACAAGCTGGACTTACAAAGGCTGGCAGTATTCTCCGGGTGGTAATCGTGATTGGAACTGGAGCAGTTCTTGTGGTTCTTATAATCTTTTGGAAGAAAAAGAGGAAGGCAACAGAAAAAAGACAGATGTGGGAACTTAGTGAACTTGAAAAAAAATATGTAAAGTTTACCAAAAAGCTAGTAAAGAAGAAGAATTTGTCATATATGCAACGTACTTATCAGGACTATCAGAAATTGACAGAAGAGTTTGCTTTGATGGAGAAAAAGGAAAATCAATACCTTCATCAGCTTATGGGGAAAGTAAGCTATGGAGGATATGTGCCCAAAGAAGAGGAGCAAGAAAAAGCTATGGAAATTTTAAAAAAGGCTTTTCAAAAATTATAAAAAGGAGTAACTATTTAGGTAGAAACACGCATTTACTTTGCGTGTGACCTGAGAAAAATGAAAGTTGATTGTTCTAAGCCCTTCGCCGAAGGCGAATTATTATGGGCTTAGAACGTAACTGTTCATGGTTCTGAACAGATATAAAAAGGAGTGGAATACAATTGAGAAAACGAATATGGGTAATATGTTTATGTATGTTAATTGTCATGGAACAGATTGTACCAATTCAGGTACAGGCAAATGTCGTTTCTGTTATGAGTGCAGCGGATGAATTAAGGTATACAGCCGATGGAATTACTTATGAATATAACGAAGAAACAAAAAACTATGAAGTATCAGAGTGTGACACAAATAAAAAACAGGTGACTATCCGGGGAAGTATCCGGGGAATTTTAGTGACAAAAATAAGAGAACATGCTTTTGCAGAGTGTCATGAGTTGGAGCAAATTGTAATGGCAGATACCATAACAGAGATTGGAGAATTTGCCTTTGAAGATTGTACAAATTTGCAAATTATAAATTTACCTAAATCATTAAACAAAATAGAATCTTTTGCTTTTTTTGATTGTAGTAGTTTGCAGTCTGTGGAGATTCCGGATGGAACTGCTGCCATAGGAGATTTTGCTTTTTATAATTGTAGTGCCATGAAATATATAAAAATACCAGCTTCTGTAGATAGTATAGGAACCAATGTATTTGCACATTGTGATAGCTTAGTTATTCTTTGTACCATGAGAAGTACAGCATACAATTATGCAGTTTCTAATGGTATCCCATTTTCTTTTAAAAATAATTGGGAGGAAACTGCATCACCAAAGCCAACAGAGACAGCAGCTATAGAGCAAACTTTGGCTCCAACCTTGGAACCAACACCAACTGCAATTCCAATATCTACTGTAGCACCAACTGACACCCCAGTTCCAAGTTATACCATTTACTTTCAAGGCGGAGATAGTATTCTTCAGACAGAAGAGAAACAGGTGGTTTATGGGGAGATTTATGGAGAATTACCAGTTCCAATAAAGGAAGGATATTCTTTTTTAGGATGGTATACATCAGATGGTGAGGAAGGAATAAAAATTACAGAAGATACGATAGTAAACTTATCCAGTGCCCAGATTTTATATGCACATTGGGAGGGAAAGACGTTTCAAGTATCCTTTGACGGAAATGGTGGTATGGTGGAAGGTACTGCAATAAATGTAATTTATGATAAAACTTATGGAAACTTACCAACAGCTACAAAAGAAGGAGAAACCTTTCTTGGATGGTATACCAAAAAAGAAGAAGGAATGCCTATTACAGCAGATAGCATATATAAAACCAATGAAAATCAAACATTATATGCTCACTGGGCGAAAAAAAATATTGGGGTTAAGCTGGAAGATTTGACATTTTCTTTTGGAAATAATCATAATGTATTTTCTTATGAAAGTAATTATATAATTCCGTTATCTACCTTTCAACAAATTTTTGGAGCTACAGAATTTTCTAATATGCAATATGAGGATAGGGATCAATATGGGAAAATGAAATTGTGGACAGGAAACTGTTTTGGAATTTGTTCAGCTGCAATTATGTTATTTGCAGGAGATACGGATGTACAACGAAAGGACTTTAATGAAGATGCAGAATATAATAGTGAACTTACTGTTACGGATCAAAGTAAGAAAATACAAATGACTCTTACCAAATTCATTGAATCCTTACAAGTAGTACAAAGAGATCCCATAACTAACAATGAAAAAAATAAAAATGGAAATCAAGTGGAACGCCTTTATGAAACAATAAAAAATAATCAAGAAGAAGGATTGTTACCAATTATCATTTATTTATATGGAAGTATAGAAAATAATGAACAGGGAGGACATGCCGTAGTTGGATATGAGACAAAAGATGATAAGATTTTAATATATGATCCAAATTTCCCTAATGAAGAGAGAAGTATCCAGATAACCAAAGATAACAATGGAACATACACAGGATGGAGTTATTCCATGAATGATACTTATTCATGGGGGACAGAAGACGAGAAATCTTATATTAGTTTTGTTACTTATGATAAAATTAAGGAAGTGTGGGAAAAACGCTTTAGGGAAGAATACAACCATGTGGAAAGTAATGTAGGTTTTCTTTCTACAGCTAATGCAAAAATCTATAATGAAACTGGTGAATTGGTAGCAACTATTGTCAATGGACAAATGGTAACCCATGCCCTTGATTTTTATATATCCAATGATGTAACCAGCGGAGAGAGCAGCAAGGGAACGAAGGTAAAGTTATATATGCCCACAGGACAATATACGATTGAAAACACAGATGCCCATGAAAGTACATTGCGGGTAGCAATGGTTAATGTACAGCAGAGTGCATCCATAACAACAGAATCCAGCAAAGTAACTATTTTGGTAAGTGACAGCCAACGGATAAACAGCATTGCATGTGATGCAAGCAAGGGTGAGCATTATAGTATGGAATTACGTTCTACTTTCTCAGACGACAATAAGAGTGTTGAAATTAGTGGAGTTGCAGAAGTAGACGGAAATGTGGGAATTTCACAAAGAATAGGACAAGTAGAAGTGCAAAATTGTGAGTCAGAGAATCTTACCATCAATGGTATGAGAAAACAATCTTATATGATTTTTTCTAGCAGTAATGAAGGAGGAACCATTTCTTATGTAGGAAATCAAGTACTTTCTACATTAGCCCAAAGTGTATTAGAGGGAGAAAATGCTACATATATCATAACACCAAATGAAGGTTATGTTTTGCAAGAACTAATTGTAGATGGAGTAAATTGTGGTAATGTAAGTACTTATTGTTTTGAAAATGTATTAGAAAATCATAAAATAGAGGCTGTCTTTGCAAAACTTTCTGCGGAAGCTATAACCATTAGTCCAATTAGGACTTATGTATATACCGGAGAGAAAATTAAACCAAGTGTAAAAGTATCCATAGGGAATACACGGTTAAAAGCTGGAACAGATTATAGTTTGGTTTATGCAAAAAATGTCAATCCCGGAAAGGCAAAAGTAACTATAGTAGGATTGGGAGCTTATAAAGGAATACGAAAGAGTATGACTTTTGAAATTATTCCGGCAGTAGGAGCAAAATATACAGTAGGAGATGTAAATTATAAGGTTACAAGTACAAAAAGCAATACGGTAACCGTAATAGGAATTCAGCAAAAATCTAAGAGTGCTATAACAATACCAAAGAATGTAAAAATAGGAAGTAGATACTATCAAATTACAGAGATTGGAACAAAAGCATTTTATGGTTGCAAAAATTTAAAAAATATAACGATACAGACAACTAATTTGAAAAATGTAGGAGCAAAGGCGTTTTCTGGAATTTATAAAAAAGCAGTCATAAAAGTTCCAGCATCTAAAAAGGCCATATACAAGAAATTATTAGAAAAGAAAGGACAAGGCAGTGGTGTTAAGATTAAATAAAAAAAGGAAAAAAATCCTGGCAATTATGTTAATTAGCAGTATAATATGTTCTGGAAAAATAGAATTTTCTGTTAGGCAGCCCGTTCTAGCAGCAACATGGCATACCATGGATGAGAAACAACAATATACTGTATCTTTTGATTCAGATGGCGGTACTGAAATTAAAGAAGTCTATACTGTTACTAATGGAAAACAGTATGGAAAACTGCCAATACCTAGTAAGTTAGGATATAAATTTTTAGGTTGGTATACCAGTAAGGAAAATGGGGAACAAATACAATGGAGTGATATTGTAAATTTGACAAGAGACCAGACATTATATGCCCGTTGGGAAAGTGATACTTTTTATGTGCGTTTTGATCCACAAGGCGGTTATGTAACGGAAGAAGGAAAGACTTGTTTTTATGGAAGGACTTACAAAGAGTTACCGGATGCAACAAGAAGTGATGATATTTTTCTAGGCTGGTATACACAAAAAGGGGAATTAATTACAGAAAGCACTATTTGTAATATACCAGGCAATCATACTTTATATGCCCGCTGGAAAAGTGAAACCACAAGTGTAGATTTATCGGAGCTAACATTTTCTTTTGAAAATAGCAGAGAAGATTTTTCCTATCAGAAAAATGAAAAGCTTCCATTGTTTGCTTACCAGTATATATTTGGTGACAGCTTCTATGCGGAAAGTCTCTACAAACAGGGAGAAAACTGGGCTGGAAACAGTTTTGGCATGGCAGTCCTTTCTGTAATGCTTTATCAAAAGGATGTTGATATTAAACTTGAGGATTTTAAAAAGGATGCAGATTTAATTAGACAATTAAATTTGCAAGATAAAAATACCATATTTAATTTAACAGTAAAAGAATTTATTGAAAGTCTTCAGGTTATGGAAAAGGGAATCGGTATTCAGGAAGCCTACAATGCCAATCAAAATCAACTACAGAGTCTTTGTATGGAAGTAGAAAAGGTGGAGAAAGAAAAAGGTGCACCAGTGATTATTCAGCTTTTAGGAAGTCAAGGCGGACATACGGTGGTGGGGTATGCATTAGAAAAAAACAAACTACAAATTTATGACCCAGATTATCCTAACACAAACCGAAATATTACTTTAGAAAAAGATGACAATAATAATTATACTGGATGGAGTTATACTCTCAAAGAGGGATATAAGTGGAGCAGTAAAGAATCGGAATGTGCGATAAGATATTTGCCTTATGATGTGTGTAAAAGTGCTTGGGAGGAGCGAAATAAGAATATTACAGAATCCGGGAATATTATTAGTATTAACAGTAGAAATGCGATAATTAAAGAGAAGGATAATAGTGTGGCAGCTTTGTTTGTAGATGGGAAAATAGATGCCAGAAAAGAATCAGTATTTTTAATAGCAGACAGTTCTCTGGATGTAAACTCTCAATATCTTTATCTTCATGTTCCAACAGGAATTTATACTGTTGAAAACTTAGAGAATATCAATAGTGAATTTTCTGTCAGAATTATGAGTGAAAACCAAGGAAGTCTGGTAAATACCACATCCACAAAGGTTATGTTGGAATTAAACGATGAAGAAAGGGTAAATGATGTATTTGTGTATCAACCGAAAGATAAAACGTACCAGGTAGAGATTCGTTCCGGATTAAAGGGAGATCATCAAAAAATAAGTCTGAATGGTGTTGGCAATACCACAGATAATGTTTATATCGGGCAATATCAAGGTGCTATAGAGATGGCAAATACCGATGCAAATATAGTGACTATAGATGGGATAGAAAGAAAAACATATACACTTTCTATGGAAAATACTGATGGTGGAAGTGTGTACTTACAAGGAAGGCATAAACGTTATACTGGAAATCAAAAAATTATCGAAGGAGAAAAAGTTATTGTTAGAATGGAACCAGAAGTGGGATATTATCTGGCAGATTTACTTTTGGGAGGAATCAGCATAGGAGCTGAAGATACTTTTGTGATTGAAAAGGTAAGAAGCACTTGTCGGATAACTGGTATATTTGATATAATAGATGTGGATGATATTGCTGTGAGTAAAATTCCTATGCAACAATATACTGGAAATCCAATAAAACCTAATGTTAAAGTAGAAAATGGAGATGTGATTCTTCGAAATAATATTGATTATCAGGTTTTTTATCATAATAACACAAATATAGGAACAGGGAAAATAGTTATTATGGGGGTTGGGCAATATACAGAATTTTACTACGAACAAGATTTTATTATAGCTTTAGAGGAGGGAATGAAATATACAAAAGATAATATTGTTTATCGGATTACTTCGTGTTCACACACCACAAAATCAGGTACTGTATCCATAGTGGATTATATAGAATCTGATGAAAAGATTATCCTTCCAAGCAGTATAAAAATTGGCAAATATAATTTTAAAATCACAAAAATTGAGGATAGTGCTTTTCAAGGGTGTCTTCAAATAAAGGGAGATATTGTGATTGGAAAGTATGTAAAAGAAATAGGAAACAACGCCTTTTTTGAATGTACTTACATGAAAAAAGTTACGATAGGATCTAGTGTAGAAACCATAGGAAGTGCTGCTTTTGCTATATGCAGGAATCTACAAAAGGTAATAATATCTACAAAAAAATTAAAAAAGGTTGGAGAAGCTGCTTTTGAGAGGAATAAAAAAGGAAGAACCTTTAAATATCCAAAGAATAAAAAACAAGCTTATAAAAAAATGCTAAAAAAAGCCCTATAGGGAAAAAGTGGATTGTAAGTTTTTTATAAAGGTGGTATACTGTATCCGAAGGAAATAGTGAAACTTTAAGTATATGGAGGAATAAATATGTACACATTTGAAGAAATAGCAAGTTTTGACCCAGAAGTGGCAAAAGCTATGCAGCAGGAAACACAGAGACAGAATGACCACATTGAATTGATTGCATCAGAGAACTTTGTAAGTAAGGCTGTTATGTCAGCTATGGGAAGTACTCTAACCAACAAATATGCAGAAGGATATCCAGGGAAGCGTTATTATGGTGGATGTGAGTATGTAGATATTGTAGAGGATTTGGCAAGAGACAGAGCTATGAAATTGTTTGGTTGTACTTATGCAAATGTACAGCCACACTCTGGAGCACAGGCAAATATGGCAGTGTTCTTTTGTTTGTTAAAGCCAGGGGATACTGTTATGGGTATGAACTTAGACCATGGCGGACATTTGACACATGGAAGTCCGGTAAACATGTCAGGAAGCTATTTTAATATCGTTCCTTATGGAGTCAATGACGAAGGATTTATTGATTATGATGAATTAGAAAAAATTGCAACAGAATGCAAGCCTAAATTAATTGTGGCAGGAGCAAGTGCTTATGCAAGAAAGATTGACTTTAAAAGATTTCGTGAAGTTGCAGATAAAGTTGGAGCATTCCTAATGGTAGATATGGCACATATTGCAGGATTAGTGGCAGCAGGCTTACATGAAAGCCCAATTCCTTATGCCCATGTAACAACAACTACCACACATAAGACACTTCGTGGACCAAGAGGTGGTATGATTCTATCCAGCAAAGAGTTTGCAGAAGAGTATAAGTTGAATAAGTCGGTGTTCCCAGGTATCCAAGGAGGACCACTTATGCATGTAATTGCCGCAAAAGCAGTATGTTTCAAAGAAGCATTAGATCCAAGCTTTAAAACTTATGCACAGAATGTTATTGATAATGCACAGGCTTTGGCAAATGGTTTAATAAAACGTGGATTTAACATTGTATCTGGAGGAACAGACAATCACTTAATGCTTGTTGATTTAAGAAGTAAGGGTGTAACTGGTAAAGAAGCAGAGAAGATATTGGATGCAGCAAACATTACCTGTAATAAAAATACCATTCCAAATGATCCAGAAAAGCCATTTGTAACAAGTGGTATCCGTCTTGGAACAGCAGCAGTAACCTCTAGGGGAATGAAAACAGAAGATATGGATGTTATTGCAGAAGCTATTGCATTATTAATTAATGATGTTGATGCCAATAAGGAGAAGGCAATGGCAATGGTAAAAGGATTAACTGACAAATATCCATTATATGAAATTCCCAATTGTTAAGGAGGAAGAATTGAATATGGAAAGTGAAACAAGTGTAGAAGTAAAAGTGGATGTCACAAAGATTGTAAAATATGTATGCATTGCAGGTGCAGTAATTGTAGCTGTAATCTTTGGAAGTAAGTGTGTAGATGAATACTTGAAAGGTATGCAGTCTGAGTAGGGGTTTTGTTACAGTTCACACCTACGGTGCAAACAGTAACAGAATCCAGCCTATTTATAATTCGCCTTCGGCAAAAGGCTGGATTCATCTCTACCACTACTTGTTCTTACGTACTTTGCAGCAAGTGCAAAGTACTACCTGTGAACAGTAATGAGTTTTCATAAAAAACATTATGTTATTAGTCATAGGAAAAGTATTTTTCATTAAGGCGGTATAGCCCCAATTACAAGGACTGTACCGTCTTTTCTATTAGATGATTGGGTATTGCAAAACATGTTTGTATGAAAATGGAGGGTACAATGTTAAAGATTATATTTGGAAATTGCGAAAATGCAATCTATAATACATCAGTATATTTCAAAAATACTTATCAAGATGAGTGGATAACGGATAAATTATCAGTTGAGATGATAAAGGATGTGGATAAATCAGTTGTGATTGGATCACATCTGATAGAAAGTCCTGTTCTTGGAGCTATTTCACCCAAAGAATTATCAGGTGGAGTAAAAACATTGATTTTAATTCATAAAGATAAATCTAAAATTTTTAATGCGTCAACTTGTGGAGATAACTGTGCTAAGTGGCTATTAAAGATTGGCGAAATGAAGGATGTAGTAATTAATTTACGACATATCATGGATTTTGGAAATGGAGAGTTTGAAATGGAAGTATTTAATACTCATCAGATAGTCCGAAATATGAAAGAACTGATTGATGTGGCAGGATTAATGATTTAGGAGGAATTATTTTGAAAGGGAAATATTTAATTACAGTAAAAAATAATGTCCTTCGATATCAGTTTGAAATTCGACGGAATATTACAATTATAAAAGGTGATAGTGCAACAGGTAAAACAACTTTGGTTGATATGATACGCGAATATTATGAAAATGGTGAACAAAGTGGTATTATTTTGCAATGTGATAAAACATGTGTAGTACTAGAAGGACGCCAATGGAAGGTATTATTGGAGAATATTCATGATTCTATTGTGTTTATAGATGAGGGAAACCAATTTATTACTACAGATGAATTTTCATCTGAACTAAAACGGTCAGACAATTATTATGTTATTGTTACTCGTGAAGGGTTGCCGAATTTACCATATAGTGTAGAAGAAATCTATGGGATAAAAACTTCAGGTAAGTATGGAACATTACAGCAAACTTATCAAGAGTTTTACCGTATATATGGAGATGTGAAAAATAGCATTCTATTTAGTCCGGATATTATTATAGTTGAGGATTCTAATGCTGGTTATGAGTTTTTTGAAAATGCAGCAGAAGACAAATGTTGGGAAACGATAAGTGCAGGTGGAAAATCCAATATCTATAAATTATTAAAAGAATATGATAACAAAAAGATTCTTATAATAGCTGATGGTGCAGCTTTTGGAGCTGAGATGGACAGGGTTATGAAAAAAATTAATTTATCAATTGGTAAAGCAATTTTTTTACCTGAGTCATTTGAGTGGTTGATTTTGAAGTCAGATACAATAAGAGACAAAGCTATAGAAGAGATTTTGGATAATCCAAGTGATTTTATAGAAAGCAAGGAATACATGAGTTGGGAACGATTTTTTACAGCATTATTAGTTGATAAAACTAAGGATACATATTTAAGGTATTCAAAGAGTAAGCTTAATGATGCATACAAAAATAAAAAAATCCAAGAGAGAATATTGCAAGAGGTTCCGAAACAGCTTATATAAAGGATTTGCTAAAATCAAGTTTGATAAGGAGCATAAAGAGAGCCTTGCAAAATATCCCGAATTAAGGGAGCGTATGCAGAGCCTTATAGAGCAGGGCGAAAAGATAATCCCGAAACAGTGGAAAGCGGAAATACAGTCATTACAAGCAGAGTATGACAATATTGGTAAAGAGAAGTCAAAGACTGCCACAGAATTAGCTTATGCCGAGGTAATCAGCTATAATAATGAGAACATTGAGAGGGAACTTCAGAACGAGAACCGACAGCATAACAGACAACAAGGCAGAGTGAAATGGAGGGAGGAAGAAATTTAATGAGAATTTGATAGAAATATAAATATGATTGTGATATTATAATAGCAGTACAAATCGCAACTTTGAAAGAGAAAATAAGGAGATGACAAAGTGGTTAGAAAATCAACTATACAAGATGCGGATAATGTTTTTGAATTGGTAAAGGATTTTGCTACTTCATTTAAACCGAAAAAAGAATTATTTATACAGTCATTTAGAAATTTGCTGAGTGATAAAAAGGCATTTATTTTTGTTGTAGATAATGGTGATAAGATAGTTGGATATTCACTAGGGTTTATTCATACCACCTTTTTCGCAAATGGAAATGTAGCATGGCTTGAGGAAATAATGGTTGATGAAAAATTTAGGAGAGTGGGTGTTGGTACTGAGTTGGTAAAGGCATTTGAACAAAAAGCAATAGATAACGATTGCAAATTAATTGCATTAGCAACAAGACGTGCTGCTGATTTTTATTCGGCTATTGGATATGAGGAATCCGCAACATATTTTAGAAAATTGTTATAGTTTACTTCTCGTTCGCTAACCAATTATTAATACAACAGAATAGTTACATAGCATCAAATTCCATATTGACCACATTAGGCAAGAATGGAGTGGCAGCAGATAAGATAGAAGAGTACATCACTCATGTAAATGATTTGAGTAATCTTCAATTGCTTGTTGCTATTCCTAATATTGAAAAGCAGGATAAAGACTTTGCGGACTGGTTTGCAAAAATCTGTCTAACCAGTACAGATAAGATTCAGTATTGCACAATAAATTATCTGCCAGACATGGATTACACATACGGTAGTAAGAGTAAATTTTGTATTAAGAGGGATATTAATAATATAAGAGGAAAGGACTGAGTAATATGACTGTGGCACTGAAAGAGGATTACCAAAGAGCTTTTGACGAACAAAAAAAAGAAGTTCGAGAGTTAGTAATGGCAGGATTGGAACAGGTAAAAGAGGGAAAGACAAAAGAATTTAATATTGTATGTGACAGATTGGAGAAGAAATACAAAGATGAGGCAATATCAAATTAGGATTACGGAGTAAGTGGGATTCGTGCAAAGATAAATTCTCTGGTAAACTTTCCAGAGAGGAATGAATTAGACGAAGATGAGTTACTTGCTGGATTGGGTGTCCAAAAAGATTATTATCGCAATTACAAGATTTATTATGTGATAGAGGAGGACATCATTTACATAGTTAGAATTTTGCATATGTTGGATGATAGGTGTGATAGTTACTTAAGAGAAAAAACAGGGATGCAGATTTAGTGGAGGTATATTATGGCAGATATTAAATATGATATTTTAGAAGAATTGGGAGTGCTTTCCGAGAGTGCTAAGGGATGGAAAAAAGAATTGAATCTCATCTCGTGGAATGGCAGTGCTTCAAAATACGATATTAGAGATTGGGCACCTGAACGTGAAAAGATGGGAAAAGGGATTACTTTGAGCAAAGATGAAATAAAAGAACTATACAAAATTCTAGGTAAGATTATAGAAGAATAGCATATCGTATTGAACAAGGAATAGAAGATGTAAATCTGGAAATCAGCAAGGAAAGTTATAAAAAAATATGGAGAAGAAAACTTGGGTCCTTATAGCGATTTTGAATGGGGAATGCTTAATGGAAAATTATCTGCACTTAGGTGGTTATTAGGTAATGAATGGGATATGTTGGATACATAGTGTCTGCTGGTTAACACTACTAAAACATCACAGTAAATGCATGATTTTATATCTTACTAAGAAGAAAAAAATTGTTATACTGTATTTTTAGTAACTGACAATTTTCACACAATTGTGTACAATTATTTCATCACTCTTGAAAGGAAATAATTGTTATGGCAGATACAAAAATTCTATATTGCATGGACAATGCATATAAAACATATCGAAATATCTTTCGTACAAAGACAAATCACTTTGTTTTTTGTGCACTTCTCGGAATTTGCTCATTTATAGTAAAAAGCATAAATTGGGATTTTAGTGAACAAACCGTAAAATTTATTCCTCACCGCAGTTCATTTTATGATATAGCTGAATTTTTTCGAGGGTTATGGTATAATACGGAGTAGAATTTTTATGAATAATCATTATTCAGAGAGTTTAAGGAGTTTATAGAATGCAAAGAGCTAAACATAATGAAAAACAGATAATTATGATATTAGAAGATGATGAAGATTTAGCAGAAGGGATCAGCCTGTCTCTAAATAGCAAAGATTTCGAATTTGTGCTTTGTAAGACAATTGCTGATGCGAAAGATATGTTGCAACAAAAACTATTTGATTTGCTTATTTTTGATATTAACCTGCCAGATGGAAGTGGTTTAGAACTTTGCAAAGAGATACGCAGATCAAGCCGGATACCAATTGCACTATTGACAGCCAAAGACATGGAAATGGATATTGTGAAAGGGCTGGAGTGCGGGGCGGATGATTATATAACAAAACCGTTCAGTTTGATGGTGCTTCGTGCAAGAGTGAGGGCCCTGCTTCGACGAAATAGTGGGGAACAGCAATCAGAATACAGGGATAATATATTCCAGTTTTATTTTGACACTATGAAATTTTATAAAGAAGGAAATTCTTTGGAACTCAGCAAAACAGAACAGAGAATTCTATATTTATTGGTTTTTAATGCAGGGCAGATTTTAACCAGGGAACGTCTGCTTGAATGGGTATGGCCGGAAGGAACGGAATATGTTGAAGATAACGCCCTGTCAGTAGGCATCCGCCGGCTTCGTGATAAATTGGAAGATGTTCCGTCAAAACCTTCTTATATTAAGACGATTTATGGAAAAGGGTACATGTGGGAGAAAATTTGATGGATAGATACATTGTATTAGTGGCAGTTATATTAGTGGGATGTGTTGTAGTTTGCTTATTTTTAAAACGATATTATCAAAAAAGGATGGAAGCGGTTTATCAGGCGATGCTGCAGAAATTGGACAAAGCCATTGGAGGAGAAGTCCAGGATACTGTTTATGATGAGTCTATGGAGGCAGCAGTTGTGGAGCGTTTGAATAGAGTGGTTCAGATATCTGGGATGAATCAAGGGAAAGCGGAACAGGAAAGAGACATTATAAAATCCTTGATTTCAGATATTTCTCATCAGGTGAGAACCCCTGTTACAAACATCATGCTGTATGCTGGACTTTTGCAGGAGCAGGATTTAGATAGTGATTCTATGCGTTTGGCAGATAAAATTCAAAAGCAGTCTGACAAATTGGATTTCTTTATGAAAGAGTTGGTGAAATCATCCTATGCAGAGCAAGAAATGATTTCTATTCATCCGGAAAAGATAAGTGTGGAAGAAATCCTGAACACAGCCTGCCAAATGGTTGAACTGGCTGCAGTCAAAAAAAAAATCAATATTGTTCTGGAAGAAAGCGGGACACTTTGTTTTGCGGATAAAAAGTGGACGACGGAAGCACTCGGAAATGTTTTGGACAATGCTGTCAAATACTCTCCTGAAAACTCTAAGGTGACAGTGGGTGTAATCCCATATGAGTCATTTGTCTGTATTCAGGTAAAGGATCAGGGAATTGGAATCAGGGAGGAAGAACAGGGGATGGTCTTTGAAAGGTTTTACCGTTCCAAGGATGTAAGCGGTGAGCCAGGCTTTGGAATTGGGCTTTATCTGGCAAGGGAAGTCTTTTCTAAACAAGGAGGGTATGTAAAGATAAAATCTGAAATTGGAAAAGGTACCATAGTCCAATTGTATTTATCATGTTATGAAGTATAAGTATTTATGAATGCAGCCGGAATACGGCTGCATTTTTGAAATATGTCAAAACTGTCACCTTTTAGAAAGATTTGAGAAAGAATCTTTTGCTATTCTAGGCAATGTAAAAACAAAGAAAGAAGGTGCGATATGAACATATTAACAACACAAAATTTAAAGAAACAATATGATATGGGGGAAATTCAGGTCAAGGCTCTGGATGGAATCAATCTTTTTGTGAGGGAAGGAGAGTTCCTCGCAATTGTAGGGACATCCGGTAGTGGAAAATCAACACTACTGCATATGCTTGGAGGACTGGATGTTCCTACTTCCGGGAAAGTTGTGGTAGATGGTAAAGATATTTCTAAAATGACGAAGGATGAACTGACAATATTCCGAAGACGGAAAATTGGATTTGTATTCCAAAATTATAATTTGCTTCCACTTATGAATGTGTATGAAAATATTGTCCTGCCAATTAAACTGGATGGCATAAGACCTGATCGGGATTATGTAGAGCAGATCATTACGCTATTGGGCTTGAAAGAAAAGAAATATGCAATGCCTGACCAGCTATCCGGTGGGCAGCAGCAGAGAGTCGCCCTGGCCAGGGCACTGGCAACAAAACCGGCTATTATTCTCGCTGATGAGCCGACAGGTAATCTTGACAGCCGTACCAGCCAAGATGTTTTGGGACTGATGAAAACTACTGGACAGCGATTTGGGCAGACGATCGTAATGATTACTCATAATGATGAAATCGCTCAGATGGCAGGAAGAATCATACGTCTTGAAGATGGAAAAATCTGTGGAGGGGAAAATAGATATGCTGAAAGTGAAGAATAAAAAAGTGGTTAGCGAGATAGCAAGAACCACGTATAGGGCAAATAAAAAGAGAAATTTTCTTACAATTTTTGCAATTTTTTTGACTACATTTTTGATTGCAATTGTTTTAGCTCTTGGTGTGAGCTATTGGAATACTGTTTCTGAACGCCAGATTCGTATTCAGGGAATGGATTATGATATCGAGTTAAGTGAGCCAAGAGATGACCAGGTAGAAAAAATCCGTTCTATGGATAATATAGAATATGCTGGTGTTGCGGTAAAATGTGCAATTATAGAACAATATCAGGATAAGTCACTAGACAAGACAAGGCTTTACTGGCTGGATGAAACCTGTTGGGAAAGACAGACAATTCCTGCTTTGGAAGGATATGAGGGAAAATACCCACAGAGTGAAAGTGAAATTATGTTTTCCCAGGACACACTGAAAGCTATGGGTATCCAAAAGCCGAAAATTGGTATGAAACTGCCAGTCACTTACTTTACTTTGAAGGAAGGTTCGGATGAAGAACTTCTAAAAAAAGATTTTGTTCTTTGCGGATGGTATACAGACTATAGTGGGAATCAAAGAGGATATGTTTCGGAGGATTTTTGGAAAACGACTGGTGTTATGCAGACAGATTTTACGCAGGGATCCTTAAAAATCTCTTTGAAAAATCCATTATATTCTGAAAAGGATATTACCGCCATGCAGAATGAGATCAATATGGACAGGAATCAGTATATTGATGCTGATACTGATACGATTTCCAATTTTTGTAAGATAGCAGTTGGACTGATTGTTATGTTACTTATGATTTTTACAAGCGGATATTTGTTTATTTATAATACTTTGTATATTTCTGTTTCAAAGGATATTCGGTATTATGGGCAGCTTAAGACGGTTGGAATGACATCCGTTCAGTTAAAGAGAATGGTGTATCAGCAGGCGGTCTGGAATGCTGTGGCTGGAATACCTTTTGGATTGATTGTAGCATTTATTATTGCCAAAATAGTTATTCCACAGTTATTGCAGATTATAAATCCGGTATTTTCTGCTAGTGATGTCGTTTCTGCAAAAATATGGGTATTTTTGACAGCAGGCTGCTTTGCGTTTTTTACTAACTTGATAAGCTGTAAAGAGCCTGCAAAAATGGTGGGGGAGTGTTCTCCGGTTGAAGCCCTTCGGTATACTCCAGGCACATGCAGAAAAAATAATCATAAGAGAGAAAGCGGCGGGGTATATTCTATGGCTTTGCAGAATATGTTTCGGGATAAAAAGCAGGCCATTGTTATTTTCGCATCCTTTACGATTGCTATTTCCATATTTTTGGTAGTAAATGTAATAATCCGTGAAAATGATGCAAAACGGATTTTGAACGAAACTTATACTTACGATATGCAATTTAAAAATGAGACAACGCTTGATGATGACAAGAAGCAAGTCATTACGGGTGATCACATATTTCAGATAGAACAGATAAAGGGTGTAAAAAATGTAAGGAAAGTAACCTCCACTGAGGTGGTAGTTCCTTATCAGGAAGATGTATATGGAGAATATTATAAAGGGCTCTATCAGTCAAGATACAGCCCGGGAAATTATGAAGAAGATATGGAGTTATACCAGAAGGAACCAGAAAATGCTTATTTTACTTCGCGCTTTATTAGTGTGGATGAAGAAGGGGTTGAAGTTTTGAATGAGAGCATTGGGAACACGTTGGACAAGGAGGCTTTTGAAGCTGGAAAAATTGCTGTGGCGGTAAAGTTTTTAAATTTTATGGAGGGGGATTATGGAATCTCTGGAAAGACAATACGTTTTTTTCTTCCAGATGGGAAGAAACCAACAGAAGAATATAGTATTCAGATAGCTGCCGTAGTGGATAACTGGTGTAATCCAGCATTTTTTGCTGGAGGTATCACTCCGGACATGATCGTCAGTGAAAAATATGCAAAAAAACTTATGGGGGAATTATTTACAGAATTGATTAATGTACAATATGAGGATGCCTTTTCAAAAGGGACAGAGAAAAAAGTGAAAGCTGTTTTTGAAGATGAGCGGCAGATTTCGTATGAATCAAAATTAAAACGCTATGCTGAGATGAAAAACTCTGAAACCAAGGTGAAAGTATTAGGCAATAGCATTGGATTTATTATTGCAATGTTGGCAGTATTAAATTATGCGAATATGATGGTAGCAGGTGTGCAGAACCGTTCTAAGGAATTTGCGACACTGGAGAGTATTGGAATGACAACAAAGCAGACAAAGAAAATGCTGCGGGTGGAAGGGATTGGGTATGCAGTAATCTCAATCATCATTTCATTAATAGTAGGACTTCCGGTTAGTTGTGCTGTTTTCAATGCCATGAATCTTTATCGGATTTCGTTTTCTATTCCGTGGGCGAGTAATCTTATTTTGTTTGGTGTTGCATTGGTTTTGTGTATGATTGTACCTGTGCTTATTTATCAAAAGACCCAAAATGCCAGTATCATTGAGCGGCTTCGAAATGGTGAAGATCAGTAAAGTGTGTGCTTACTTATGAACAGATATACCAGAAAATATTATAGGGTGAGGATGGATTGGGCAACGAAAGTAACGCCATAGGCTGTCACATCTGTCATTTGTGCGAAAAATTGTATGAAGCAGAGCGGTTCATTTCCGGGCTGGAAAACCGGGACGGTCCGCTCACGGAATTCAATGAGAAGCACTGGTACAGCCTTGTGGATTATGCCACGGTGTATGGCAGGGATGACATACGCTTCACTTTCAAGAATGGGATGGAGGTCAAGGCTTGAAAGTACAAATATGATATAATCTCCTGAAATTATTGCGTAACAAATTTGGTTTTGATTTTGAGCATTTTGATACCCCGCTATTTATAGCGGGGTGGTTCATTAAATCATCTACTATCCATTAATTAGTATTGGTTTTTTTACCTGCTCGGCTAATTCTATTACTCCAGCCATATTGAGTTCGTTTTCTTTGACGATATTCATTATAGGTGTCCTAAATAATTCGGCCAATCTAAAATCTTGATGTACTTCAATATCCGTAATGTTAATATGGTCAATAAGTCCTGTTGCATATGCTGCTAAAATTTTAAAATATTTCTCAATTTCTGTTTCGATTTCATTACTTATTTCTCTCATCGAGAATAATATATGTTTAGGATACTTTTGTTTGAGTTTTTCAATATCATTGCATAAATCAAAACAAACAACAGGAGTCATGTAATAACTATCTAATTCCAAATTACTACTATTTAAAGTAGTTTTTATTTGCAATTTTGCATTATCTAAATAATTTAGTGCGGGTATGTCTACCTTTAATTGATTCAGTATGTTTTTCTTTTTGCACCAAGCTATATCCTTTGAAGTGTGATTGGGATTGTAATCAGGAACATTATATTGAAAAAACATATTTTGTAATTCATCTTTATAAATCACATATTTAAATGATGTTGAAAATGCAATATATTCATCATATAAAATATCTGAATAATCGCCATAAATGTTAGGCTTAAATTTTGCAATATTTATGCATATTCTGTTTATATCAGGATTTGAACAACATTTATCGACAATTACACATTCTGCCACCTGACCGAGTAGTTGCATAATACATTTGGTGTAATTTCTAATAATCCAATTTGTTTTATTACCTATATCATCTTTGATATAATTATAATCTTTTTTGAATTCTTTATCGTTAGGAAAAATAACCCATCTTAAAGCTATTTTGGCTTTTTGAGTAGCTTTTTCAGAAAATAGTAATGCTTCTTTCTCAAGTTTATCAAGATACCAATGCAAATACCATGCCAATTGATTAGAATAAGATTCTATAGGTATATCGATTTTTGATTCAAGAATATTATTTGAAATTCCATATATCATAGTTAGTGCCTTCTTTCTATAGATTTGATATGTATATCGGTCAATATTAGTTCTCCATTATTGAAAATGTAAATCAGATTATATCACAAAAATAAGAAAAACTCTACTAAAAATCAAAAAGTATAGAAAAATAAAAATGTACAAAGGCAAAATCGAATTGTATCAAAGGTACCATTTACATAGACGACAAATAATCTGGTACAAATTTGGAGCGTCCTGACTGGAAATACTTACTAGCAAAAATTAAAGATGGCATAATTAGCTGTGTTACCAATCATCACGTTTATTATCCATAATGTCCCATATTTCTTCTAACGAAATGATTGCATTTTTTTCCTCTATTGCTTCGCTTGTACTATGTAAAATACATTCATCATATAACTGTTCCATTGCCATAAAAATATCTTCCCGTTCATCCGTCTCAATGAACTCATTATATTTTGCGTTTAGGATATTAAAGTGTTGGGTATATTTAATAACAAGCTGCTCTGCTTCAGTCTTTGTGGTAGCTAACAACAATTTCTTTTTGGTCTCTTTATAACATTTTAAGGCACTCTTATAGGCAGCCTTGGGAACAAATTCACTGCCATCCCAGTGACGTAATGGATTATGGAGGTTTTCCTGTAACCAACCATCATCCCTAAGACGTGTGACAGACATCTTATCCAGTTTGTTTTTCCAAAACTTTTTCAGATAAGTACCAGCTTCTTTTGGAATACTGTCAAAATCTATTTCACATAAATTTGGCAATTTTTGTAGTGATTCCATATCAGAAGCAGTATAACCAAATAAATTAGAACAGGTAATGTATGTCAGGTTATGTAAGTTTTCTATTGCTTGAAAATTTATTATATTACCGGGATTGCCATACATAATGAGTTCTTCTATTTCAGGAAAATATTTTGCAATAAGTGCCATATCTAACACATTACAATTACCAAGCAATAAAGAATCTATTTTTACATTTTTAAGTCCATATCGTTTTATGGGGGTATTATCTAAAACAATAACGAAATCTATGTTTTCCTTACAACAACTATCATCAATTTGCAGATTTTCATTAATATCTCCATAAATCTTTAACCACTCAATACTTGATGGAAGTTTCAATGTAGTAACACCTGTTAAATTTAATTCCAGATGGGCTAAATGTGTCCTGCTTAAATCAAGTATTTCAACTCCTGCTTCTTTAAGGTCTATTGTAGTTAATAGTGGAGTTTCACAAAGCCAATGCTCCAATTTTTTAGAATATCCCGTTACGGATGCAGAAGTAATACAGGGAAATAAATCCAGAGTATCCTTTTCTGTTAGAATTGCATATAAAGAGTCCTTAAGTCCACCAAGGTTTTTCTTGATCATTTGCCCATGAAGATTTACAAAATCACCACTGTTAATATATTTTTTATAGGCATCTGTGTATTTTTTTCCAAACCCTTTCCAACGTTCTTCACGAAGGTAGGAATTACCTCTTGGCCAGTCAGCAGAATATAAACTGCATTTATCATTGGATTTTAAGTCACATTCTCCAATGTAAATATAATCTCTTGGTACTGGAGTGTTTGCAATCAATGATTTCTCTATGCTGTGATGATGACGAAAGGAATCCAGATGATAAGGTTGTAAGGAAGCAAGACTATCTGCATCAGGTGGTTCTGATGCAAGATAATCTAATGACAGATAGCAAATATCTTCTTTGTCTACACGAATAATCTGGTACGCACAATATTTCTTTAATCTTTTAATATAATAGGCATATACTTCACCTGCTTTAGCTCTTTTTCTTTTTTGCATATATATTCCTTTCTCTATTGTTTTGCCACAACTTCATTTTTATTTTTGTAGATAGATTTGGCAGGCACATATCCACGAACCATAGATAGAGGATAAATATTAGAGTCTGAACCAACAATGGTGCCGGGATTCAATACACTGTTACATCCCACTTCCACATTGTCGCCTAGAATAGCACCCATTTTCTTTAAATTAGTTTCCACTTTTTTGTCTGGGCATAGTATGGTAACTAAAGTTTTATCAGACTTTACATTGGAGGTAATAGATCCTGCTCCCATGTGAGCCTTGAAACCTAAAATAGAATCACCAACATAATTATAGTGAGGAACCTGTACCTTATTGAATAGCAGAACATTTTTCAATTCTGTGGAGTTTCCTACCACAGCACCTTCTCCTACAATTGCATTACCACGAATAAAAGCACAATGGCGGATTTCGGCATCTTTTCCAATAATGGCAGGACCGTTAATAAAGGCAGTAGGAGCAACTTTTGCAGATTTAGCAATCCACACATTGTCTCCTTTTTTTTCATATTCGTCTGGAGATAAAGTGGCTCCAAGGGTAAGAATGAAATTGCTGATTTTGGAAAGAACTTCCCAAGGGTAAGTAGTATCTTTGAAAATATCAGCAGCAATGGTTTCCTTCATGTTAAATAAAGTTGTATTTTTTAAATTTTCCATAGTAAAAAATCTCCTTTTCTATATATTCACTCTTTTTAGGTAGAACCTTGCACTCTGCTGCAAGGTTCGTAAAGCACCAAGTGCTGCTTTTGCACTTGTGTGCATCCTCGTTTACGAAACACTCATGCGAATATATTTATGGTGCTACCATAGTCCACAAGGCATGAGTGTTTTGTAACTATTCATGAATCTTGAACAGTTACATTTTTTTATAATAAGCAGCAGAGGCATCAAAAAGACTTTTCACTCCCCATTGGTTATTGGCAGCTTTTACACCATTTACCATACGGGAGACAAAACCATTTAGTTTTGTCATATATTCTTCGGCAGTAATTTCCCCATTAGCAACATAGGTAAGCCCTTTTTCCCAACTGGCAGTAAGTTCAGGATTGAGAAGGGAACGGATAGAAGAGTTGACTACATCAAAAATCATTTCACCAAGCTGTGTTGGTGTAATAATCTGGGTTTTTTTATTTAAATTTATATACCCGATTTTAAAAAGTTTGTTTAGTATCTCTGCTCTGGTTGCACTGGTACCAATTCCACTACCTTTTATCTGGGCACGGAGTTCTTCGTCTTCAATAAGCTGACCGGCATTTTCCATGGCAAGAATCATAGATCCGGAATTATAACGTTTTGGAGGAGAAGTTTCCCCTTCTTTGATTTGCAAATCACTTACTGGGAGAATAGATCCCTTTCTTAGTTTGGAAACAGCAGCAACCAAATTGGTATCAATGTTGGCAGTATCCTCTCCTTCGCTAGTATCATTTTCTTTCTTATCCTCTTCTTTCTTCTTTATAAAGGAAAATGGTGTAACCCGAAGATAACCTTCTGATAGCATCATCTTAAAGGAAGAAAAGAAGAATTCCCTGCCTCCTGTTTCATCTGGGTAGGTGAGAGAGGCTGTAATGGATATCTTTTGATATTCTGCTGGCGGAAAAAATATACTCAAAAATCTTCGGACAATGACTTCATAAACTTTAGCAGCCGTTGGTGGAAGAGAGTTGAGAGCACTCAATCCCTGCCCGGTAGGAATAATAGCATAGTGGTCGGTAATCTGTTTATCATTTACATACCGGGTTTTTGCAAGTCCCTGATAAAGTTTATTAGCAAGAATTTCTTTTGCAAAATCCTGAACAAGAGAATAATTTTGCAAACCACTGATATTTTTGTAAATCTCTTTACTTACAGCAGTAGATAAAACTCTGGCATCTGTTCTTGGGTAAGTAACCAGTTTTTTTTCATAAAGGTTTTGTGTAATTTTCAGAGTTTCATCAGGACTGATTTTAAATAACTTAGAACAAACATTTTGTAACTCAGCTAAGTTAAAGAGTAATGGTGGATTCTTTTTTTCTTTTTTCTTTTCTATCTTTTCAATTAAAGCAGATAATTTTTCACAGGCAGAAAGGGCAGTAATAAGTTTTTCTGCTTCTTCTTTTTCTTTAAATCCATTTTCTTTATATAGAAGGGGCGACTGGAAATATCTGGAACCCTCTACGGCACGCCATTCTCCTTCAAAACTATTCACATCTGTTTCTAAAGTAGCAAGAATACGGTAAAAAGGAGTTTTTACAAAAGAACGGATTTCCCTTTCACGCCTGACTACCATGCCAAGAACACAGGTCATTACCCGTCCTACCGCAATGGCACCATATTTTTTACCATCTAAATAATTTCTTACAGTATAACCATATTTTAAAGAAAGCACTCTGGAAAAGTTAATACCCATAAGATAATCTTCTTTGGCACGTAAATAGGCAGAATCAGATAAGTTATTATATGATGATAAGGGTTTTGCCTGACGAATACCACGCAAAATTTCCTCTTCTGTCTGGGAATCAATCCAAACACGGCGTTTATCTTTGGAATCTGGAACTTTTGCCATTTGATCTACCAACCGGTATATGTATTCTCCTTCCCGTCCAGAGTCGGTACAGACATATATGGTAGAGACATCTTCCCGGTTCAAAAGGGATTTTACAATTTCAAATTGTTTTTTTACCTGTGGAATTATTTCGTAACGGAATTCTTCCGGCAAGAAAGGAATGGTATCGTAACTCCATTTCTTTAAAGATGGGTCATAAACCTCTGGATAACTCATGGTAACTAAGTGTCCCACACACCAAGTTACAATAGCATCTTCTGATTCTAAGTAGCCATCTTTTTTTCTTGCATTTAATTTTAGTGCTTTGGCAAATTCTTGTGCCACACTGGGTTTTTCTGCTATGTAAATACTTTTCGACATATAGATTACTAGAATCCTTTCTATCTTATTTGATAACACATTGTAACTATTCAGGTAGAAACACGCATTTACTTTGCGTGTGACCTGAGAAAAAGTGAATTTTGTAATGTTTAAGCCCCTTCGCCGAAGGCGAATATTCATGGGCTTAAACGTAACTGTTCATGGTTCTGAACAGTTACCATTATAACAATTATAAAATGTGAAAACAAGTAGAAAAGGGTAACAGAAAAGGTGGTCATTCATCCAATTTTGGTGGTTATCTGTCCTATTTTTAACATTTTAAATAATTTTCTGTTATAGTCATATATGTAAAAAATAATCATGTGTGTTTTCTATGCGAAGGAAACGGGAAAAAGACTGCTTTGTGGAGAAAGCAGTCTTTTTAGGTAGAATCTTGCACTTGCTACAAAGTATATAAGGATAAAGTGATTGCGAAGAGTCCAGCCTTTCACTGAAGGTAGTATGTAGATTTGATTAAATGTGGGGATGGGATTCGAACCCATGGATTCTATAACCTAATATTGCTGTTAAAGTCTTTTTCAAAACTTATTTTTTATAGTGCTCTACCAACTAAGCTACCCCACAATATATAGAAAAACAGAAGATATTGCCAAGACGGGAGTCGAACCCGCGACAACGCACTTAAAAGGTGTTAAGAGTTGCTGTTAAGGTCTTTAGCAAGACCTGTTTTATCGTGCTCTACCAACTGAGCTACTTAGACAATATCTTCCTAACGAGCTATCTGTTACTGTGTTCCGTAACATTTTCCCTCGTCTAAAAATAGAATACATGAAATGGTAAAAAAAATCATTTCAAAAAAGTTGCGAGAGCATAGAACGGTAACTGTTCAACTCTATATCACTGTTATGGTATAAAACACGGAAAAAAGACTGCTTTGAGGAGAAAGCGGTCTTTTTATAAACTTCAAAAAAATTATACACATAAGTAATATTCTATCTTTTTATATCTGTCACTATTAAGAATTTTCTTTAGACATATAAATGGATTTAGTTCATTGGAGAGAACCATGTTGCAGATATTGACAGAAAATCCACTGACCAGACCCACACCAAGCTCATTTTCACGAACTGGAACCGTATTGGTTCTGCTATTCACATTCCAGAACACTAATTTTGGCATTTTGTAACCATGTATTGAAAATTCATGTTTTATTGTGTCGAATAATGTGTCCATATTGCGTCCATACATTGCTGCATCAAATTCCATATCAGAAATTACAAGAATAGTTTGTGGTAGTTCCTCTTGTCTTAAATGATTTCTCAATGCTGTTTCTAATACCAAACGGAATGTTGCTTCAATATTGGTATTTGTGCAGTCATCATTTGCAAATGCCAGTGTCAGCTTTTCTTTTAATGTTTTGCAAGAAGACAAATCTACATATTTTGGGCTGCTGGAAAAGGTAATATATTTGTTGTGGTATGCACCACCCATTCTTTCTGCAAAATAAATACCAAGAGCATTAGAGACATGAAGGGCAGTAGTATTTCCAGAACCAACCGGGCATAACATACTGCCAGAACCATCTACCACACAGAGTATATTTTCGGCACCTTCCACTACATCAGGAAGATTATTCCAGAGTGCTTCCAAAGATGCATCTTCTGGAGCAACCTGAATATGCCATCCATCTCTCTGTGTATATCCAGTTACAATTTCGTGAGGCATCAATACACCAGCATGTATCGTTGCATGGTTATTTTGTACTGCTTCAAGGTAATTTTTTCTGCGTTCCTCGTCATGAAGCAGGAACGCATTCCTATAAAGAATATTTGCTTTGGAAGTTACCTTGGTATAATCAATTTCATTCCAACGGTTATTGCTCATATACACCTCAGTTACATGCAAATATGCTCTTAAGGAAACCAACAGTTTTCTGTATTGTTTCGCTGTTAATCCAAGAAATTGCTGCAATTTTGCTGCCATTGTTCTGGAATCTTTGGAAGAAGTATTATTACTTGGCATCCACTTAGCACAAAGGGAAACGGGATTATTATTTTCCATGTTTTGGACATCTTCTTCTAATTGTACTTTCAAAACAGTCAGAACCTTTTCTTCTACAGGTGTACCAAACAGGCATAGCAAATCATCAAAACGGCCATATTCTGCCATGATTTCAACGAGATTGCTTATCATATCTGGAAAGTTTTCGGAAAGATACCGGATAATAATGCGGAAAGTCCGTCTTTCGCCCAGCCCGCCTCTTATATCACGCAGAAAGAACAGCCACTTCATGGCAAGTACTTTATCTTCATAAAAAGCATGAATGAAACGGTTAATAATTTTTTTCTCTGTTTCGTTTCTAAGAGATGCTACTGCAAAGTTTAAATCTACCAGAGATTTGCCTGTTGTCTCATATCCTATGGCACCGTTTTCTGTTAATTTCTTATTATCATTTATAACAGTATGTAATTTTTCCATAAAACTCATGAAAATTCCTCCAATCTGATACAGTTCAGTTATGATGTATATTCTGCAAAATATGAATGACATGGCTGAATAGTTACACTAATTCATCAATAATCTCGCTTAAATTGTGGGGATGGGATTCGAACCCATGACACCTACACCCCTGGCAATATTGGATTGCTGTTAAAGACTTTTTCAAGACTTATTTTCATATATAGTGCTCTAACCAACTGAGCTACCCCACATGAATTAAGGAAAAAGCAGTTTTATAGGGGCAGGATTCGAACCTGCGATTTGCCACTTATTTTGGATTGCTGTTAAAAACTTTTTCAAGATTTATTCATCCACAATAAAACGTAACAGTTCAACCAGGGTTGATCTGTTACGGAATTGGGCAAGCTTCGCATTATAAATTGCCCAATTCCAATCCTGTTTTAGTTTTTTTTACGGTCTTGCACAGCGGAGTGTGCAGACCTACATGAACTGTTACAATAAAACTGCTTTTTAGCTTGAGAAAAATTGGAAGATACTGCCGAGGTAGGAATCGAACCCACGACAACGCACTTAAAAGGTGTTAAGGGCTTGCTGTTAAGGTCTTTGGCAAGACCTGTTTTATCGTGCTCTACCAACTGAGCTACTCAGACAATATCTTCCCGACGGGTTTCCCTCGTCTGCATATAGAATACATAAAATGGCAAAAAAAATCATTTCAAAAAAGTTGCGAGGATAGGAAGGTGTCATTTTATTGTTTACCAGCTATATGGATATATGCTATAATATGATAAAAAAAGGGAGTAGCGAAAAAATAGGAGATGTACAAATGAATGTATCAAAATTAAATAAATCTACAAAAGAGCAATTAATAAGCAGTATTATTGAATTATGTGACAGGAAAATTCTGAAATGGGAACAGATAGAAAAGATACTGGATGAACAACTGGCGAAAGGCTCTAAGATAGCAAAAGTTAATCCGAAGAGCAGGCTGTCACAAGAATATGTATTGGAAAATATGCAAAAATCAATTGATATTTTAGAAAAAATTGAAGAACACGAATTGATTATGTCTGCTTATTGGTATGAAGATTATTCAGAAGGATATTGGAGTTGCAGGGAAGTATGGGAATACGAAGATCCAAATGGAATTACAGAAATGTTGGCTTCTATTATAAAATTTGCCAAAGAGTGTATGGATGATTGTTGGTATGAGGAAGCACTATCTCTATATGATAGGATTCTGGACATAGAAATTTTTGCAGATGACCAAGGAGATGGTGTGACGGTTGAGTTGGAAGAATTAGTTACCAGCGGAATAATGAAAATAGATTTGAAAGCCATGTGTTTGAATACATTATATTGTGATTATCAGGTTCGGGAAAAGAAGGATAGAGTGGAAGATATTCATACATATTTCGAGTATTCTGTTTTTGATGATATTAAAATTCAAGACATGTTTCAAGCAGGAAGACAGCAGCTTGATGAGGAAGATGCTTTTTGGGAACAATGGATACAATATTTATTAGTATCAGAAAATAATACAGATAGCAGACTTTTGAAAGAGGCAATAGAATTCTACTATGATGAAAAAAAGATTCTTGCACTTGCAGAGCAATACTATAGGAACCATCCTGCTTTATATTTGTGTGCAATTGAAAAGAGTGTAAAAAGAAGAGATTATCAAAAAGCATTACAGATAGGCAAAGATGCAATGAAAAAATTAAATGACAGATGGAAGATCCGGGCTGAGATTGCAAAAATAGCAGCAGAATGTACAGATGATGCAGAAACAAAAAATTATTACTGCTATGAGGCTTTTCGATCTGATTCCAGTCTGGAAAATTTATTGGTGCTGTTTGAAAATAAAGATGTGGCAGAAAAATATGGAATAAATTGTAAAACAATAATACCAACTGTACATTCCTCTGATGCGGCGGAATGTCACGTACAATATGTAGAGAAAAGATGTAATCTTGTTTCCAAACATACATATAATACGTTGTTATTTTTTGGGGGAGAATTTGCAACGGTTCAGAGTAAATGTAAAAATCCGCCCAATTCATTAGGATGGTCTACAAGTTATATTAAGGAAGGAATATATTTATTTTTAATGTATTTATACCAAGGGGTGAATATGGAAAAGGAAACAGCTATTCGGGAAATTGCTTCTTCTTTTGGAGAAAGTCTGAAGATAGAAGAAGATAGATTTTTTGAGTTGTTTAAGAAGTGGAAACAGTACTATCCAATGGAGAATGTAGAGAAACAAGATATATTAAAATGGGCAGAGAAAATCATTGGTAAAAGAGTCGATGCGATTGTAGGAGGACAACGCAGAGCACACTATGGTGAAGTTGCTGCTTTATTAGGAGCAGTAGCAGAAGTCAGGGAATCATGGGGAGAAAAGGGCATTAAACAATCTATTTGCAAAGAGTACAAGAGTAAATATCCAAGGCATTCTGCTTTTCACGGGGAGTTGAATTTATATTTGGGGTGCTTAAAATAGAACACAGGTGATAAAAGGAAATTGGAAGATACTGCCGAGGTGGGAATCGAACCCACGACAACGCACTTAAAAGGTGTTAAGAGTTTGCTGTTAAGGTCTTTGACAAGACCTGTTTTTTCGTGCTCTACCAACTGAGCTACTCAGACAGTATCTTCCCGACGGGTTTCCCTCGTCTGCATATAGAATACATAAAATGGCAAAAAAAATCATTTCAAAAAAGTTGCGAAAACAAATTTTATAAAAAACTATGTAACTGTTCAGAACCATGAACAGTTACGTTCTAAGCCCATGAAAATTCGCCTTCGGCGAAGGGCTTAGAACAATCAAAATTTACATTTTGCTACGAAACACGTAGTAAATGCGTGTTTCTACCTGAATAGTTACAAAACTATTATAATAGTTATGATATAATAAAACGGGTGATAATATGTCAGAATTTAAAGAACTAATGAAAACATTTTCAAAAAGCCGGGAATATGTCCGGGATTTTTTTGTATATGGTTTTAAAACTAGAGAGGAATTTAGTGGATGGAGCAGCCGTACTTATGATAATGAACGGCGCAGGCTGGAAAGCTGGTTGTCTGAATATGTCAAACAGGATTATACCAAAAAAGGTAAAAATATATATTTATCTATAGACAGTAATCTGCTTGACACAAATCCGTTGTATCAGGTGTGGAAGGCAAAAAGTTTTACTGATAATGATATTATGCTTCATTTTTATATTTTAGATTATCTGCAAAAATTCAAAGAGAGGACAGCAGATGAGATAACAGATGGTATCCTTACAGAATATGATATGGTGTTTGAATTACAGATGGTCCGGCGTAAATGTAATGAATATACAAAGGATGGGATGCTGACAAAGAAAAAAAGTGGAAAGCAGGTTTTGTACAAGATTAATCCACCATTTCAAGAAATTCTTTGTAAGTATCCCGGATTAGAGGATGCCATAAAACTGTTTCAGATTTTCTCACCGCTTGGTATAGTTGGTAATACCATTATGGAAAATACATCTTTTAAAAATGATATATTCCGAATTAAGCACAATTTTTTTGCCTACACCTTGGAGGATGAAATTTTAATATCTATTCTTCAAGCAATTCATGAAGAAAAAACAGTGCTTATTACCAGTAAAAGTACCCGTTCAGAGAATATCCGACAAATAGAAGGAGTTCCATTAAAAATATTTGTCAGTACCCGTACCGGCAGACGTTTCTTGTGTCTGTATATTACCAATAAGAAACGTTTTTCATCTATCCGGATGGATGCAATAAAGAAAGTACAAATTAAGGGGAATTATTCCAATTATAGAAAAATTAAAGAAGGTTTTGAGAGAAATAAAGCAAGTGCATGGGGCATTTCTTTTCAGGGGAGTAGTGCTGTAAGGTTAGAACATTTGAAATTAACTTTACATATTGATGAGGATTCTGATTTATATATACTAAACCGGTTGAAACGGGAAGGAAAAGGGGGAACAATCCGCCGAATTGCAAAGAACACCTTTACTTATGAAATAGATGTTTATGATGCAAATGAGATGCTTCCATGGATTCGCACTTTTATAGGAAGATTGCTAGATATTGAGTCAAATAATAAAAGACTAAATACCTTTTTTCAAAGAGATTTTTTGGCAATGTATAAAATGTATTTTGAGGAGTAACAGTTCAGGTAGGTCTGCACACTTCGCTGTGCAGACCGTATAAACGATTAAAACAGGAGTAACAAAAGATGGAATTATTTTCAGAAATATACAATTGTTATTTTCAGGTAATCAAATCCCTGATAGAAAAGAAAAACTACATATCAGAAGAGGAGTTAAACTATCGTATTAAGAATAGCGGATTTGAGGAAAGTATCCTATATCTGCTTCCAAAGCTTACAGAGAATGGATGGGGATTTTATGAAAAACAGGAGGGTTTTCTTTATTCAAAATTATCTACAGATTTTTATGTTCCTCTTACCAATCTGCAAAAGTCTTATCTGAAAGCAATTTTACTGGATGATAAAATTACACTTTTTTTAAGTGATATGGAAATTGAAAACATAAATACTGCATTTGCTGATGTGGAACCTCTTTACCAGCCAGATGATTTTTATTATTATGACAAGTTTAGTGACGGAGATGACTATAAGAATCCGGTTTACAGGAAACATTTTCAGACCATTATAGCAGCAATTAAAAAACATGAATATTTGGATATTCTTTATGAATCACGTCATAATCATAGAGTCCACCATTATTATTTGCCTTGCCGTCTGGAATATTCCATTAAGAATGACTGTTTTCGCCTGCTTGCGGTTGAATCACATATCCAGAGGGCTCCAAAGATTGAAATTTTGAATTTAAGCCGTATCCAGGAAATTACACCTTGTAATAAAACCATAAAGAAACTTCCTGATATTAACCACTTTTTGCAGCGTTCTTATTATAAGGAGTCTGTGAAAGTCTTAATTAAGAATCAACGAAATGCTCTGGAACGTGCCATGTTACAATTTGCAAATTATGAGAAAAATACACGGAAGATAGATGGTAATACCTATGAGTGCTTGATTTATTATAATAAAAAAGTGGAAACAGAACTTTTAATTGAAATTCTGTCCTTTGGACCGATGATGAAAGTGGTTGGAAATGATTCATTTCTTAAGCTTGTAAAAGAACGGCTTAAACGTCAATTTATGCTGATAAACAATTTGCCGTCAAAGGAATTTGATACAAAAGATTTTGAATCTGTAGATTGATAAAGAATTATTTGTGTTCTATATTGCAGATAACTGTTATCATAGTTAATGTAGCATCTTCAAAGTGAATATTCATATATAACAAAAAGAGGATTAATTAAGCCTAGATTATTCTGCAATGAACCGTGATCTGATAATGGGAAAATCAAAAATGGATTTGATGCGTGAGGCAAATAATCGCAGTTATGATATTAAAAATTAAATATAGCAATGGATAGAAAGCCACTGGAAAATAATCTGGTGGCTTTTATAGTGGGAAAATGATATAATGTAGGAAATGAAGATGGGTAGACAATATTACAAAACTATAAAAGAATTTAACACTTAAAAATTATGAAAATGTTAAAGAATATAAAAATAGAAATAATACAAGATGAAGAAAATTTGGAGTTGTGGTATTTGGGGTATTTTAGAACATGATGAAAAAAATGGATGGGATAATGTTGGGCATGGATTGGAAAATCATACAGTAAATCAAGTTCTAAAACAAAAGAAGAGTATCATTTATTATGAATCAAATGAATTCAGATTTTTAAGTAAAATCAAACATTGTAAATCTTACTATAATAAATTATAATTTAAATAAAAAAGCAGGTGATTACATGGATGCATTAAGGAAAAAAGAAATTTATACGATAGATGATATTTATGCTTTACCAGATGGAGAACGGGTGGAATTGATTGACGGACGGATTTATTATATGGCACCGCCAAGTTGGAAACATCAAAGAATCTCTAGTTATTTGCATAATGAAATATACAATTATTTTAAGGATAATAATGGAAATTGTGAAGTATTAGCTGCACCATTTGCAGTGTTTTTAAACAAAGATGACATGAATTATGTAGAACCAGATATCTCTGTTATTTGTGATACTTCTAAACTAGATTCTTGATTACAGTGGATCTATGAGCAGCCTATATTCAAATGGAACGGTTCAGCATACAATCTGTAGGCTTGTTCCTTTAGGTCTGACTTTTGATGACAATGGTTCCATTGATGTATACTTGTTCCAAAATAATTATAAAAAACTCTCAGATTTAACTCTTTCAAATTATGAAAATTATGTGAGAAAAGTTATTAATACTTCCGGTTATAAAATGGGCGGAACAAGCTATGCTCCTGTATTAAGAGCGATTATTGATGGTGATTCATACAAACAAGGAGGATTTCTGGGATTCGGCAGAAAAACTGTAACTACGGAATCTATTGTAGGTAATGGGGATGTAACATTTATTCTTTTTGTCACTGATGGAGAAAATTCTGACAAGAATGAAACGAATGAGATTATTAGGAAATCATCGGATATGAATGTCTTTATCCAGTTTATAGGAATTGGAAACCAAAAATTTCGATATTTAGAAATGCTTGATGATATATCTGGAAGAAAAAGGGATAATACAGGTTTTTCAAAAATGAAAGATCTGGATAAAGCAGATGATAATGAATTGTACACAAATGTTCTGAAACAATTTTCAAGATGGCTAAAAGGATTACAATAGTCAATATAATATTATTTTGACAAATATACCAAATATCTACACTAATATTGTAGGAATAAAGTGTGAAAAATAAAATTTCACATGCAAGATTTGTGTCTACATACACTTGACACAAACTCGTTATGTGCAAAAAACGTGCACAGAAATGCGGATTAGTATAAAATTGCAACAGGTAATAATATATAAAATAACTATTTAATGGGTACCGAGAGGTCAAAAGTATGGAAATACAAAATGATATTAATAATCTAAAAACTTCATTGGCATCATGTAAAAAGTGATTAGATATTGCATATCAAAGAAATAATTATCATGTAATAACGGAGGAAGCTGAAAAAATCGTTAAATTATCTTATGCTATTACATATTTGGAAATGAACTATAAAACTGAATGGTTACTGTTCACTCACAAGCTTGACACTTACTGTCAAGCTATGTGCCAAAACGTAGAACAGCCAAGAATCCAGCCTTTCGCCGAAGGCGAATTATAAATAGG
>CAMWUK010000001.1 GCA_947177415.1 uncultured Clostridiaceae bacterium | reverse complement strand
TTGATTATATAAAATTTATTCTTAGAGTACTGATTTTATAAAAATTTAGCTTATAAGTTTATCATTGTCTATTAAAGAATAAAATTGACAAATTTAATATATAAACAATGTCAGTAGTTTGATATGGATAAACAAGTAAATAAGCACATAGATTAAAATTTGGGAGATATATATGAATTTGTATAATAAAAGAAATCATAGAAAGAGTGGGAATAAAAGGAAAAATGCTATTACTCCTGCTAATATTGTTATAATGATATTAACGGCAATCCTAGTGGTATCTGTTGGAATTTATTTGAATGATAAATGGACTCAAATGTTATTGCAGAGGGAAGAAGCAAGAATGGCAGCAAGAAATAATACCAGTTATTTTTCTGTTAGTGGATTGGTCCAAATAGTCATTGGCTGTGTAATGTTTTGTGTTTTTCTTAAGGGATTAAAATATAAAAAAGCAAAAGAAGAAGAATATGATGAGAAAGTGGTAAAGAGAGCAGTTGCAGAAGTGCTTCCTAATGCTGAGTTTATTCGAAATGGATGTATTGAAGCAGGCACATTATATAAATATGGGATTATACCCACTTATGATAAACATAAAAAGAGGGGGATGATTCGTTACCAGAAAGATAAAAAAGACTATTGTTTTTCTAATATACATCTCCTTAGAAGAAAAGAGGATAAAGATGAACGTGTATATTATGATACGACTTATATGGGTCAGGTATATACAGTAAATTATAAAACAGAGCTATCAGGAACTGTACGAATATTTGCTACTAAAAAAATGGCAGTGATAAAAAAGAAAACAAATGCAGGTTATGCTTCAAAAAAGTCAGGAGAAACAAAGATTGAAACAAAAAACATACAATTTAATGATAACTTTGACGTTTATGCTACAAGTGACCAATCTGCTTTTTTAGTGCTAAGTCCTTATGTAATGGAACAACTACTTGAAATGAAGAGAAATTATGAGCAGGTAGGTGTGTATATTAGCGGGAATCATGTAGTGATAACATTAAAGACTGATCGGATATTATTTCCTGAAAGAATATATATTAATAAAAAAGAAGCAGAATCTCTGGAAGCTTCAAAAGCGGAAGTAAGAAAAATGCTTAAAATGGCAGAACTTTTAGAGGATTCTATAAATGGCAGCATTAGAAATGATTTTACAAGGTTGCAGGAAAGATAATGGTTACTCCTTACTAGGATAAAGAATATCTTAATGTTTAATCTTTCATTTTTCATACGAAACACGCAGTAAATGCGTGTTTCTGCCTAAATAGTATCAGAAAATGTTACTTTATCTTAACTAAGGAGAACAGAATGAATAGGAAGAAATTTATAGCATTTTTGCTTGCAGTAGTGCTAATCGTTCATTTTTATAATGGTTATTATGTGATATTGATTCGTGCAGAGCAAACTACAGAGTATGAGCAAGCTGCTGTAGCTATGATTGACAACCTAGATGAATATGACTTTAAGGCACCATTATCCTGGAGTTGTAAATTAAATTCCAGAAAAGACGGAAAAATCGTATCAAAGCATTCCTCTTTTACACTAAAAGAAAGCAGTATTATTAAAATGGGAATAAAATGTACAGAAACAGAGGAGGTAGTTTATACAGATGCAGATGTATTCTTATATTCCAATGAAGCAATGACTAGAGAAAAACTGGAATTTGGGAAGTATGATCATGATCCTAAAACAGTATATCTGCCAGCAGGAACTTACTATATAGAAGTTACAGATAAAAAGAAAAAGGGATATGCTCATGGTATAAAAGTAGATGTTTCAGTTTGTGTATTACCTATCACAAAGGTTTTATCTGTTACTTCCAAACCTAATAAAAATAATACAAAAGCTATAATTACAGTGAATCAGGCATTTGGTGCAGATTTAGAATGTATTGAGTATGTATATGGAGCTTATGATGAGAAGGATAATATGAATAAGAGTATTTGGAAGATACCTGTTTTCGAAGGCACCAGTAACTGCATGAAACACATTGCAACAGAATTGAAAAGTGGCAATACATTTACCGTAAATAAAAATGGTATTTATACTATTCGTGTATGTACAAAAGATGGAACAGCCTATTCTCTTCAGTATAAAGTAAAAGGGATAGGTAAAATTGGTTCCCAAGGAATAAAACAAAAGAGTAAAAGTAGAAAAAGTGAAAAAAATACAAAAACAACAGCAACTTCTTTCTTTGATACTAGTACTGGAATGGACAATAAATGGGGAATACTATTTGTAACGGTATTTCTTCTTACAGGAGGAATGATTACATTTGTATTTGTGTATGATTTTGTACATGAAAAAAAGACTCTATATTATGAAGATTTGTCTAAGGATTATAAAGAACAGTTTACACAAGAATATTCTTTTTTTAAAGAGTATAAGGAGATGCAATCAGAGACAGAAAAATTTCGCCATGATTGGAAAAATCACATGCTTTTGTTACAAGAAATGCTCAATCAGGGAGAATATGAAAAAGCAAAAAGATATTTTAATAATTTGTCAGAAAAGGCGGTACAAAACAAACAAGAAATATTTACAGGAAATGAAATTTTGGATTTGATTCTGGTATCAAAAGCAAACAAAGTAGATAATAACCAGATTAAATTAACTTGCAATGGAAAGCTGGATACTTTAACTTTTATGGAACATGTGGACTGTTGTATTTTGTTTTCAAACTTGATTGATAGTGCGATTGAGGCTAACTTAAAATTGAGGACAGGGCGTTATATCGCCATAGAAGCACATAAGAAAGACCAAATGTTGTATGTAACAATCAGTAATCCTATGAAAGATATGGAAGAGGTAATAGAAACAAGATTCCAGACTACAAAAAAAGATGTTGAAAAACATGGGATTGGGATAAGAAATATACATGGAATTTTTCAAAAATATCATATAGAATATTATATTATAATCAGTGAACGAAAGTTCACAATAAAAATGTTATTTAAGAGTAATGATTACGATTAAAATACACATTTACTGCATGTTTCTACCTGAATAGTTACGAATAGTTACTATTTGAAATACAAATCCCGTTTGTCGGGGAAATACATACGTTTGTCGGATAATATGACAAAATCTTGTAAAATATGTTATGATAAATATGCCGTTACCACTGTGGGTGTGAGTGGCTTGAAAGAAAAGAAAACAAAAAAACGAACACGTAAAGAGTCATGTTTCTTTGTGGAGCATGACTCTTTACCATTGTTAAAAAATGTTGTATAATAATAACTATTCATTAATAACTATTTCATATAGAATACATATCTTTATTTAGACCAAGGGGGATAGGATAAACATGAAAAAAATTGCAACTATTTTGTTAATTGTAGGATTAATATATAGTTTCTATAATATTTCCTATCTAAAACTAATTTATGCAGAAGAAGCTGTGGACTATGAACCCGCTTCGGTAGTTACGATTGATAATCTAGATGAATATGATACGAAATCAGTAATATCATGGAGTTGCGAATTAATATTTCCGGAAGATAGAGAGAAGGCAGTGTCAGATTATGCTTCTTTTACACTAGAAGAGGACAGTATTATAAAGATGGGGGTAAAATATACAGCTATAGGAACTTGGACGACTACATCTCCAGATGTATTTTTATATAGTAATGAGGCAATGACTGTTAAGAAATTAGAATTAAGTTTTTATAATAGTGGTAACTCAAAGACAGCATATCTGCCAGCAGGAACTTATTATATAGAGGCTACAGATAAAAGAGTAATGAATCCAGAAGTGAAAATAGATGTTTCAATTTGTGCATTGCCTGTAACAAAAGCACTATCTGTTATCTCCAAGTTAGATGAAAGTAATACAAAGGCTACAGTTACAGTAACCCAGGCAGTTGGTGCAGATTTAGAAAATATCCAGTATGTGTATGGGGCTTATGATGAGAAGGATAATGATAATTATAGGATTTGGAGTAGGGCGGAGTACCAGACTGGCGAAGCGACAGTACTAAAAAGCGGGAACACATTTACCGTAAAGAAAAATGGAACATATACCATCCGTATATGCACAAAAGATGAGGCAGTTTACTCTATCCAACATAAAATTGAAGGGCTAGGTAAAATTGCCTCCAAGAAGCCGGATGTAAAAAATGAGGAAAGCAGCCAAAAAACAGAAACTGTATTTACAACCAACAACGACAGCAAAATCAATTATAGGTTTGTTATTATATGTATAATAACTTTGATTATAATAACCGGGGCAGTTATGGGTATTTTCATCCTTGCACATCGCAAGAAGATACGTTATTATAAAGAATTATCTGAAAATTACAAAGAACAGTTCACACAAAAATATTCCTATTTCCAGAACTATAAAGAAAAACAATCAGATATAGCAAAATTTCGTCATGATTGGAAAAACCACATGCTTTTATTACAAGAAATGCTTAATCATGGAGAATATGAAAAAGCAAAAACATATTTTACAGAGTTATCTGAAAAAACGGTACAAAGTCAACAAAGAATTCTTACAGGCAATGAGATTTTAGATTTAATTTTGGCATCAAAGGCAGATGAATTAGAACAAAATCAGATACAACTAACCTGTAATGGCAGGTTGGAGACTTTTCATTTTATGGAAGATGTGGATTGTTGTAGTTTGTTTTCTAACTTGATTGATAATGCTATTGAAGCAAACCTGAAATTGGAGCAGGGGCGTTATATTACCATAACAACAAACAGAACAAACAAATTATTATATGTAGAAATCAGCAATCCTATGGAAGATATGGCAAAAGTAATAGAAACGGGATTTCAGACAACAAAAAAAGAGTCTGAAAAGCATGGAATTGGATTAAGAAATGTATATGAAATTTTGCGGAAATACCATATAGAATACTATATTATAACAAATGAACAAGAATTTTCAATACAGATGTTATTTGAGATTTAAAGTAACAGTTCAGTCTGCCGGCTGAACTGTTATGCTTTAAATTTCATTTATCAGTAAAACAATTGGTAACTGTTCAGAACCATGAACAGTTACGTTCTAAGCCCATGAAAATTCGCCTTCGGCGAAGGGCTTAGAACAATCAACTTTCATTTTTCTTACGAAACACGCAGTAAATGCGTGTTTCTACTTGAATAGTTACAACAATTGTAAAATTTCGTATCCTGTTGTACAATTAAGGTATAAACTGTTATATGGAGGATGCTTATGATATATTTATCACAGTTTCAGTTTCCAGATATAGAAGAAGAATATACCTTTACCATGAAACAAAAAAGAACCTGTTATGATACATATTATCCCTTTCAGGTAATATCAAAACATAGTCTGACGAAGATGGGTTTTGAACCAATTACTATATTGTATGGTGGAAACGGTTCGGGAAAGACAACGGTATTAAATGTTATTGCTGAGAAATTAAGGCTTGAGAGGGACACATTATATAACCGCTCCAATTTTTTTGAAGATTATATAAAAATGTGCGAATATAAAGAGAAGAAACAAATACCAGAAATAAGCAGAATTATTACCAGTGATGATGTATTTGATTTTATGTTAAACCTGCGAAGTATAAATGAAGGAATTGACAGAAAAAGAGAGGAGTTATTTGAAGAATACTTAGAGGCAAAGTATTCTGATTTCCAAATGAAGTCATTGGAGGATTACGAAGAATTGAAAAAAGTAAATCGGACAAGGTCAGATACACAATCAAAATATGTCCGTAAAAATTTAATGAATAATATACGGGAACATTCTAATGGTGAAAGTGCGTTTATTTATTTTATTGATAAAATAAAAGATGGTGGGTTATATTTGCTGGATGAGCCGGAAAATAGCTTATCGCCTGAAAAACAGCAGGAGTTATTAAAGTTTTTGGAAGATTCTGCCCGTTTTTTTGGATGCCAATTTGTGATTGCTACACACTCTCCATTTTTATTATCCATGACAGGAGCAAAGATTTATGATATGGATGAGGAAGTGGCAGAGGTAAAATCTTGGACAGAGCTGTCCAATATAAGAAAATATTATGAGTTTTTTAAAAAACATGAAAAAGAATTTGAGTAAAATAGTAACATCAGAGTAACATTTCAAGTAGGTTTTGCACACTCCGCTGTGCAAGACCATAAAGAAGACTAAAACAGGATTGGAATTGGGCAATTTATAATGCGGAGCTTGCCCGATTCCGTAACAGGTCAGCCTCTGGCTGAACTGTTACACATCAGATTTACGAGGATTAAGAGATGATGAATGAAAGAGAAATGGAAGACCTTTTTTTTGGTATCAAAATGGAGTATGATGCTTTATTTAAAAAACAGCAATACGAAGCTGCATGGAAAATGTGTCTGGATATGTGGGAAAAGTTTCCCGATCCTAAATATAAGCAGCCACTAAGTTATTTATGGATAGAAGATGTAGTAAATCATGGGATTGAAACAAAACAGTTTGCCTTAGCAAATAAGTATATTGGTTTTTTGTTTATATCAGACTTGGAGCGGGCAGACGCAGGGGATAGAGAATACTTAGCCGGAAAGCTCGCTTATGAACAAGGAGAAATTGAATTGGCAAAAGAATTGTTTCTAAGATCATATGAAAAAGAACCTAGCGGAATATTCTTTAAGGGAAAAGAAAATGAGAAATACAGAGATTTAGTACGGGGACATAAAAAAGTAAAGAAATCTTCATCAAATTTGTCAGCAAAAAAGATTATTTCCAAAGCGGAAGACTATTTGGACTTAGAGAAATATGATAAGGCAGAAGAATATTTTCAAATGGCAATAGACAAAGCAGATATGTATTCAGAGGAAGAGCAAGATTTTATTTATAGAAATGGATATTCTGGTTTAGGGGATTGCTATTTTGATAAAAAAGATTATAAGATTGCGAAGGATTATTTTTTTGATGCGTATAATTATGAATTTGAAAATCCTTATATAAATTTGCGAATAGGACAATGTTTCGTACATTTAGATGAGATGGAAAAAGCTAAGGAATACCTAATAAGGGCATATATGATGGATGGTGAGGAAGTCTTTGGGGGAAATGAGCAGTATCTTGAGTATATAAAAGATATGATAAAATAATCTTGGATAATTATAATGCTTTTGATGAACTTGCTAAAAATGAATTGGAGGAAACTTTGTAAGAGAGGGACATTTAGTATGACAGGAAAACCAAAGAAATCGAAGAACATTGAGAAAAAATATATCACTTTGGGGGCTTATATTATTGATAAGTGCAGTACAACAAGTTATAAATTAGGAGAGAGTAAAGAAGTAACAAAACACCCAAAGGTAGATCAGAAAATGTTAGATGCAGTAGGTGGATTGTCTACACTTGTAGAACAAGCAAAGGAATTGGAAAGGGAAGGTTATATCAAAGCAGACTGGTGTGAAGTGAATCGGGATATACGAAAGTTTGATTTTCCTATGAAAAAGTTACCAGAACTTTGTGAAAGAGAAGGAATCCCAGATCTTAGACAGAAATGGCTTTCCTGTCGCAAACAATTAAAGCAGAGCTTGGAAAATGCAAAGACACCGTGGTTAAAGGGCTATTACAAAAAAATGTTGGAATCTATGGATAAAGGAAACATTCCCTCTAATATAGAGGATAAAAATTTTTGGGCTTGTTTAAATGGAATTGATGCATTAAAAAAAGATATTTGGAAACGACGGTTTAGTGCAAATGTTCTTAAGGATTCTAAGATGTTTGAAAACCAGTATCAGGGGAAAGTGGTTACGGTATTAAAAAAGTATGTGAATGACATTAGAACCCTGCAAGAAGAAATAGATGTAAATGAAAAAGAAATGAAAGAACGCAGTAAACAAATAGAAGATAGAATTTTAACAGAGTTTGGAATTTTATCTTATTCCCAGACGTTGGAATTAAAGAGAAGTCTGCAATATAAAATAATAGCACAACAAGAAAATTTGACAGATACTTCCACCCAGATTTATGGGACTGTAATAAATGCACAAACATTAACAAATGGGGTACCTGTGTCCATAAATGGTGTAAAAAGAATTATTACTATTGAAAATAAGGCATGCTATGAGGAAAGAGAATACAATTCAGAAGTACTTTATATTTATGTGCATGGTTTCCCATCTCCCAAAGAAAGAGAATTTCTGAAAAAAATTGTTCAGATAGCTCCAGAAGATACAAAGTATTTTCATTGGGGAGATATGGATTATGGTGGTATCCGTATTTTTCAATATTTAAAGCAGCAGCTTTTTCCTGAACTTTTGCCTATGCTTATGGATAAAGAGATTTATGAAGATAGCATTAACAAAGGATATGGCATACCACTGGAAGAGGAAAAGCGAAAAAAACTGGAACAACTGGATGCAGGAATGTTGGAAGATTTAAAACAGAGTATTTTAGCGAAGGGGTTGGAAGTGGAACAGGAATGTGTAGAGTGGGGGTAAAGGAGGAAAAAATGAATGAAGGTACAGAAGATAACATATTTCGTAATGACCTGGTGAAATGTGTATATATGTTAGTATTGGGGATTGTTACATGGTATATTTTTGGTTCTGCTTACTATAATGAAGGCGGAATGGATAATTTTCAAAATGTAATTCTTGACATTATGCTGGTATTGGCAATCGTTATAACTATTTTTATTATTTACTTGGTTTTACCGTTAGAGATAATTGTTTATGATAAATATGTGGTTTATCATAAACTTTATTTTAAAGAGAAAAGAGTATATTGGCATAATTATAATGCTACCAATAAATCTATGTTTACAGTGTATTTCATCCCAATTGTATGGTGGTATAATATTAATTATGTTGACAGTGAAAAGAGAAAAGGACGTTTATATTGTGGAATGCTTTCTGGGACAGATTTTTCAAAATTATCAGGACAATTTGTGGATAAAAAATATGAAATAGAATTGAGCAAGAACACACAAATATATTATGAAGAAAATAAAGATTTTGTTATGGCAAAAAAGATAGAAGTTCCTAAAAAGAAAATTATAAATAAATTATTTTTGCCTTGCAGGATTGCTCTGGTTATTACAACAATATTTTTCTTAATGGGGATGATTCAAGGATGTGTGGAATCAGAATTAAAATCAAAACCTATGAAGGTAAATTGGATCATAGAAGAAATAGTAGTTCTGTTAATCATGATTTTATTATTCTTTAGTGTTCCAATCTACATGTATATACATCAAAAAATTGTATATCCTAGAGTACCATCAATGATACTTTTGCAACCAGAGTACATAGAAATTGATAGTGCACGTTTTTTCTTTTCTGAAATTACAAAAGGTGTTATTTTATATAATAATTCTGTGGGAAAAAGAATTTTATCCTTTGTCTGTGATGGGAAAAAATATAGATATTATTTAGGAACTGTAAAGGAAAATAAAGAAGAGATATTCCCCCAATATAAAGATTTAGTAGATTATTTGCAAAATAGAGGGTTTGAAGTAGATATCTATACATTTCGTAAATAGAAGTTTTTTGATGAAATTGTAATACATTGTATAGCATGTTATAATTATTAGGAAATAAGATATAAGGAGAATTTACGAATGATATCAATTGATGACAAATGTCTTTCTGGTATGACCTTTATTGATTTGTTTGCAGGATTGGGAGGATTTCGGATAGCATTGGAATCTTTAGGTGCAAAATGTGTTTATTCAAATGAATGGGACAAACCGGTTCAGGAAGTGTATTTAGAGAACTTTGGAGAGATTCCTGAAGGGGATATAACGAAAGTTAATGAAAATACAATTCCTGAACATGACATCTTGTGTGCAGGCTTTCCATGTCAGGCATTTTCCATTAGTGGTAAGCAAAAAGGATTTGAAGACAGCAGGGGGACGTTATTTTTTGATGTGGAAAGAATTGTAAGGGCAAAAAAACCTAAGATTGTTTTTATGGAGAATGTTAAAAATTTTGCAACACATAATGCTGGGCGAACTCTTTTACTTGTAAAAGCAACAATGGAGAAATTAGGATATCAGTTTTATCAAGAGATTTTAAATGCTGCCAGCTATGGTATACCACAGAAAAGAGAACGTATTTATATGGTGTGTTTTAGAAATGATTTGAATGTAAATGAATTTTCATTTCCAAAGCCTTTTGTATTAGAACGGCATGTCGAGGATTATTTGATTAAGGAGGAAAGTTTAGTAAAGCATCTTTATGTAGATAGACCTGATATATATTATAATGGAAATTCAGATACACAATATAGCAATAAATCCATTCGTTTAGGAATTGTTAATAAAGGTGGGCAAGGTGAAAGAATATATAGTGTGAAGGGAATAGCAATAACATTATCTGCAAATGGTGGTGGTGTTTTTGCAAAAACAGGCGGATATTTGGTAAATGGTAAAACAAGAAGACTCCATCCAAGAGAATGTGCAAGAATAATGGGTTTTCCAGATAGCTATAAATTAAGTAAAAGTCCAAGCCAGGCATATAAACAGTTGGGAAACTCCGTTGTCATTGATGTTTTACAGTTAATAGGAGTGGAAATTGGAAAAGCATTAAAGGAAAACAATATAAAAAATAAAACCTGTATCTGATGGAACATTTAGACAGATACAGGTTTTTTAGACATATATTGAGTCATGTTTTTACTTAAAATGTTGTAACTATTCAGAACCCCTCATTCGGATTTTTCCAGAATATATATAATATCTAATAATTTCCTATAATGGCTGGTAAAAATCCTCATGTGGGCATCAGCCCAATAAAAGTGAGTATACAAATTGCATTTAATAAATAAATTTATTTATGCAATTTGTATATCACTTTTGCAGGTTCTGAATAGTTACAAAAAGTTACAGATATGATTCAAATTCAAAGTTGCTAAGTCCAGAGGCAGTTGTTTTAAGGTTAATTGAAAAGATTACATTGGCATTATAAGTATTAGACAATTTCCTTACTTCATATTCGTTACCTCTGGAAGAAAACATATACTCATATTCTTGTATGATAAATCTTTGATTATGTATATTTTCTAATGAAGTAACAAATAACTTTTCACCATTTACTTTCGTAGATGAAATTGTATAATCAAGAGTTTCGATTTTTTGTTTTACAAGATTCATTCTTGATTTTCCAACATTTCCAGAACCACTGCGTTTAATGCGGTACTTGGCGGTAACATAAAAATATTTTGAAAAGTCTTCTAATGGAAGAATGGTGTAATTATTCGTAATAATAAAGTGAACATTTTTTTCTTTATAGGATTGTATAATCCAATTGGTAAAAATATCTGTTCCGTTGGGTAAAATTATTTCTTTGCCAGAAGTACCAGCTTCTCTGAATTCGTCAAATTCTTTGTTCATGTGTTCCATGATTGCTTCTGCATATATATTAAGTTTATTTACATTCTTAGGACTATATTCAAAGGCACGGGTCAAAATATTTGGAAGAAGTACAAATTGTCCACATTGTGCAGGGCAATGTTTCGCCTCAATATAAAAGATGACATTACTTTTTGTTTGAACCAGAATATCTGGAACTGTAGAATTAGAGCTGCCTTGATGTATAAAAGCAGCTTTTGCTCCAAATGTGTTATTTAAGTATTGTGTGCAATCAATTTCAAAATCTTCCCATATTGACATAAAGTATTCCCTCCTGTCATTCTCAATCTTCAATTATTATTAGAATTAAAATCAAATAACTCCGATATACTTATATTTAGACCTTGTGCAATTTTTTGTATATTCATCAAGGAGATATTTCTGTTTCCGGTTTCAACAGAAGAAAAGTAAGTACGATCCATATTGATTTGTAATGCAAATTTTTCTTGGCTAATACCAAGATTTGTCCGAAGCTGCCTTACCCGGTTACCAAATTGTATTTGAATCTCTGATTTCATTTTATTTCCTCGCTCGTATAATTATCATAGCTATTTAGGTAGAAACACGCATTTACTTGCGTGTTTAAGCCCTTCGCTGAAGGCGAATTAATATGGGCTTAAACGTAACTGTTCATGGTTCTGGGCAGTTACTAATTACCAATATTATAGGAGTAAACGGATTTTGAGACAACGGGTTATAAGTAACACAAGTATAAATTCAGTAGTAACCATTCTGTAATGTTTTATATACAAACACAATATTATATTGTATAATAAAAGCAGCATTTTGCATTGATAGAGAGACTATTCGGTTGTCTGTAACCAAGAGGCTTTTTGTCATGATAGCTATAGTTTGTAACAAAAATTTTGAATCATCGAGAACGATAAGGAAGAGGAGAAAGAAAAATGGACAATATCGAATTTGCAGACAAGGTTTCTGACTTAATTGTAGAAGGAAATGTGAAAGAAGTAAAGGATTTATTAAAGGATAAATTTAGTGACACAAAGGAACTAAATGAAATGGCAAAAATGGGATGGTGGCTCAAAGAGGCTGTTAGATACCAACAGATGGAAATTGTAGAATTTTTAATTGAATTAGGGGTAGATGTAAATATGGTAGTACTCTCAAATAAGGGCAATGTTCTTTGTGATGCAGCCCGGACTGGCAATATGGAAATGATAGAATTCCTAATTGAAAAGGGGATAGATATTTCATGTACATTGGATGAGTTGAATCCGGTTCTGTGTGCTGTTTGTGGTGATTGGTTAGAAGTTGTGAAATATTTACTTGAAAAAGAAAAGGAAATGTTACAGCCTTTGGAATATGAAGAGCTTATAAAGAAGGTTATAGATTATGCAGATATAGTTGCCGGCAAAAAAGTTTTAGATTATTTAGGAGTAAAAAAGGAAAAGAAGAAGAAAAAAAAGATAACCAAAGCAGACAAAAATAAAATGATTAGCTTATTAAAGAAAGGTATACAAGAATTCTTTAAAAATGTCATAAAGACTTGTAAGAATGAACAGTTATATATTATTTCCTTTGCCCTTAGCGATCCCCTTAGTGATGTTTCCTCTTATTGTGGTGTATATATGAATACAGAAGAGAACCTGAAACGTCAAATAGAAGATGCAGATGAAGAAGATAAAGAGGATGTTTTCTATTATAGATATTGTGAAGATGAGTGGGATGTATTAGAGGAAGATTCCAAATATTTTCAGAAATTTTTTGATTATATAGAGAAAAAGGAATTAGATAGTGAAGATATTATGGAATGGTATGAACTTGTAGTAGAAGCGGTATGCTTACTTAGAGATGAAGAGTATTTTGAAAAAACATATAAGGATGATGTTTTGATAACTATTTATGCACATAATTATTGCGAACAGGATGAAATGATAGAATTATTTAAAAGAATGAATAAAGGAAAAAAGTGTGAGGATTATATTGAAAATATAGAAGATTTCTTCTAATTCTTGTTAAGATAGTGATGGCTTATAAAAAACGTGAATAATTGAGAAGGAGAAAGAAAAATGGACAATATCGAATTTGCAGACAAGGTTTCTGACTTAATTGTAGAAGGAAATGTGAAAGAAGTAAAGGATTTATTAAAGGATAAATTTAGTGACACAAAGGAACTAAATGAAATGGCAAAAATGGGATGGTGGCTCAAAGAGGCTGTTAGATACCAACAGATGGAAATTGTAGAATTTTTAATTGAATTAGGGGTAGATGTAAATATGGTAGTACTCTCAAATAAGGGCAATGTTCTTTGTGATGCAGCCCGGACTGGCAATATGGAAATGATAGAATTCCTAATTGAAAAGGGGATAGATATTTCATGTACATTGGATGAGTTGAATCCGGTTCTGTGTGCTGTTTGTGGTGATTGGTTAGAAGTTGTGAAATATTTACTTGAAAAAGAAAAGGAAATGTTACAGCCTTTGGAATATGAAGAGCTTATAAAGAAGGTTATAGATTATGCAGATATAGTTGCCGGCAAAAAAGTTTTAGATTATTTAGGAGTAAAAAAGGAAAAGAAGAAGAAAAAAAAGATAACCAAAGCAGACAAAAATAAAATGATTAGCTTATTAAAGAAAGGTATACAAGAATTCTTTAAAAATGTCATAAAGACTTGTAAGAATGAACAGTTATATATTATTTCCTTTGCCCTTAGCGATCCCCTTAGTGATGTTTCCTCTTATTGTGGTGTATATATGAATACAGAAGAGAACCTGAAACGTCAAATAGAAGATGCAGATGAAGAAGATAAAGAGGATGTTTTCTATTATAGATATTGTGAAGATGAGTGGGATGTATTAGAGGAAGATTCCAAATATTTTCAGAAATTTTTTGATTATATAGAGAAAAAGGAATTAGATAGTGAAGATATTATGGAATGGTATGAACTTGTAGTAGAAGCGGTATGCTTACTTAGAGATGAAGAGTATTTTGAAAAAACATATAAGGATGATGTTTTGATAACTATTTATGCACATAATTATTGCGAACAGGATGAAATGATAGAATTATTTAAAAGAATGAATAAAGGAAAAAAGTGTGAGGATTATATTGAAAATATAGAAGATTTCTTTTAAAAATAAATAGAGTAACATTTTAGCTTATTAAGGTTTTCTTGCTTTCCTAAAATATATTAATATAGGCACTAAAAAAAGGAAAATGATTGAAGAAGTCAGGTTATAGTTACTGTTCACACCTGCGGTGCAAACAGTAACGGAATCCAGCCTATTAGAAAATTCGCTTTCAGCGAAAGGCTGGATTCTTGGCTATTCTATGTTCTTGGCACATAGCTTGACAGCAAGTGTCAAGCTTGTGAGTGAACAGTAACAGGTTATATCTATTGGCAACACTTTCATAGTAAAAAGGGCTTGCAAAATAAAACAAATGTTTGTATAATGAATATATGTTCGATTTAGTTGATGAAATGTCCATACAGGACAAATTAGAAATTTTAGCTGATGCGGCAAAGTATGATGTTGCATGTACCTCCAGCGGTGTAGATAGAAAGGGAAAGAAAGGATTCCTTGGGAATACCAAAGCCTGCGGTATATGTCACAGCTTTGCGGCAGATGGCAGATGTATTTCATTATTGAAGATTCTTATGACGAATCATTGTGTCTATGACTGTAAGTATTGTGTGAACCGTGTATCCAATGATGTACCCCGTACAACCTTTACACCAGAAGAGATATGCGAATTGGTTATAGGATTCTACAAGAGAAATTATATTGAAGGTTTATTTCTTAGTTCAGGGGTTATAAAGAACCCTGCCTATACCATGGAGAAGATGTGTGAGACATTATTGCTTTTGCGAAATAAGTATCGGTTTAACGGATATATTCATGTAAAGTCTATACCGGGAGCACCTGACGAATTGCTGGCAACGGCAGGTTATCTGGCGGACCGTATTAGCATCAATATGGAACTTCCAACAGCAGAGAGCCTGCATAAATTAGCACCCAATAAGAGTTTTTGTACGATTATGGAGCCTATGAAAACAGTAAGTGATACCATTGCAGTTCATAGACTTGCAATTGGTAAGGATGCCAGAATGGAGCGGAGTTATGGAAATAAGTATTTGTCTGGCAGCATTTTTTCCAAAGAGAATTTAAAAGTAGACATGCAAGGAAGACAACTGGCAGAAGGAATAGAAACAGATATTGCTAAGAATGAAAATTCTAAGCCAGATAAGCTGCAGTTTTTGCCCGCCAGCATGGGAGAGGGAAAACTTACCAGACCTTTTGCACCATCAGGACAGAGTACCCAGATGATTATAGGAGCAACACAGGAATCCGATTACAATTTGCTTATGACTACACAGCATTTATATCAGTCCTATGATTTAAAGAGAGTATTCTATTCTGCATATATTCCTATCAACGAGGATGCAGCACTTCCGGCACTGGGAACAGCACCACCATTGCTTCGGGAACACAGATTGTATCAGGCAGACTGGCTGTTACGTTTTTATGGCTTTCAAGCAAATGAGCTGCTTTCACAGGAGAGACCGAATTTTAATGAGCAATTGGATCCAAAGTGTGAATGGGCTTTGAGACATTTAGAATTGTTTCCTGTGGAAGTGCAGACTGCATCTTATGATATGATTCTTCGTATACCAGGAGTAGGTCCAAAGTCTGCTGGACGGATTATGAGTGCCAGAAAGTATGGAAGGCTTGATTTTGATAATCTAAAGAAGATGGGAGTAGTATTGAAGAGGGCACATTATTTTATTACCTGTGGGGGGAAGATGATGTATCATACACCAATTGATGAAGAGTACATTACCAGACAGTTAGTAGATACGAATGGGAAGGAAAATTGGCAGGTGACACACCAGAATTCTTATCAACAGATGTCTTTATTTGATGACTTTAACTTGAATTGTAACAGTTCAGTCAGGTAAAAGTATATGTGCAAATTGCACGAGTGAGCTTGCTCATAGAGGGCAATGTGTGCATATACTTTTATGTGATTAATGCCATTCATGAATAAAGTGTCCAGCCAGAAAGAATATTTTTAGCCAATTTGTATATTCTGGCACTTTATGAATGAACCTGGCTGAACTCTTACCTTGAATTAAAAATAGGACTAAAGGTAATTATTCAGGTAGAAACACGCATTTACTGCGTGTTTCGTAAGAAAAATGAAAGCTGGGTTTTGGATTTGTCTAAAAAGAATATGGCTGAGGTGATTATATGATGGTATTTACCTGTGAACCTGATTTCGAGGCGATATTGACTTGTATATACGATGCTTGGGAATGGGCAATTAAGAATGGACATGACAATGTGCGTTTAGAGTTAGAGCCAGTGTTGCAAAACTCTCTGTTTGACAGTTACCAGCATGTGGATAGGGATAGCATGAAGGCAGAGAAGGTGGCACGTTCCATTCGGCGTAAAATTTCAGTACAGGCTTATCATTGTGTGTATTATGCCTGTCTGTTTTCAGAGGATGTTTTAGATGTGATATACCAATATTTACGCATTGGTTTTAAAGTAGGGGCAAGAGTGGAACAGATGCTTACAGAGCCTTCTGTTATGCGAATGATGGAAGTACGGCGTAAGGTAGGGAATGAGATGCACTACTTTCGGGAATTTCTTCGGTTCCATTCCCTGTCTGATAAGATATATGTGAGCCATTTGGAACCAAAATGTAATGTGGCATACCAAGTGGCAGTTCATTTTGCAGATCGTATGCCATCAGAGCATTTTATGATTATTGATGACAATAGACGGTTTGCAGTAGTACATCCAGCAAACGAAGAGATGTATGTGCAAACTTTGACAAAAGAGCAACTGGAAAGATTGATGGAGAGTGAAGGATATCAAGATGAATTTACAGAACTTTGGAAGTTGTTTTTTAATACCATTGCCATTCGGGAACGGGAGAACTGCCAGTGTCAGAGAAATATGATGCCATTATGGATGAGAAAACATGTTACGGAATTTCAAGAGGATAAATAATCTTGGATAATTGAAGTTTAGAATCGCATTATATGACAGATAAATTCGTTTTGGAATTGAAGAATGCATAAATCATAGGCTTAAACAGTACTGTTCATGGTTCTGAACAGTTACAAAACACCCATGCCTTGTGGACTGCGGCAACACCATAAATAAAATCATTAAAAAAAATGGAGGATTAAAATGAAAGTTTTAGTATATAAAAAATGTAGCACATGCACAAAAGCATTAAAGTGGTTAGAGGAAAATCAGATTCCTTATGAGGAAAGAGCAATTGTGGATGAGAATCCAACCTATGAAGAATTAAAAGAATGGTATGAAAAAAGTGGATTGCCATTAAAGAGATTCTTTAATACCAGCGGAATGCTATATAGAGAGATGCAATTGAAGGATAAGTTAAAAGATATGTCCGAGGAGGAACAGCTTCGTTTGCTGGCAACCAATGGCATGCTTGTCAAACGTCCATTATTGATAGGTGATGATGTGGTATTAACTGGTTTCAAACAAGCAGAATGGGAGCAATTAAAAAATTAAATTCACATGCTACCTTCTGTGGCACTACGATGAATGACTTGAGGAGGATTCGTTATGAGTAATATATTGGACGAAAGAGTAGAGTATGCGATTCAGCAATTATGGTTAGATCCATGGAATGGAAATGGAGCAGAAGCAAAGAAAAAATTAGAAGAGGCAGTAGAAGATGGAAATGCAGATGCATGTTTTTTTCTTGCAAGGTGCTATTTTGGACGTTGTTTTGTTAATCCAAGATTTGGATTTGAGGAAGATGATGAAAAGGGGTATGAATTGTTAGATCGCAGCATTGAGTCAGGAAGTGCTATTGGTATGCTTGGTGCAAAACGTGTAGGTGGTTTTGAGCCTAGATGCGGAGAATTTGTACATGCACCATACAGTAGTTGGAAGGAGATATGGGAAACCGTAAACAATTATGCAGATCAGGGACAGGTATTTTGCCAGTATTTAATTGGGAATGCTTATTATTATGGTGATTGTATTGAATTTTTAGGGGTTTCAGCGGATAAAATAAATACATCAACCATACAGAATTTTCAAAATAAGGCAATTCAGTATCTTGAGGACTGTGTAAAGCAGGGATTACATTTGGCAATCGGAAACTTAATTGATATTTATACATCTGGAGATTATGGTATGCCTATAAATGAGCGACGTGCAAAGGAACTAAAAAAAATAGGTGCAGACATGAGTGTAGGTTTTTATGAAAATGAAATAGGAATAACACTTGTAAAAACAGATCCAGATCAGGCAAAAAGTTATTTTGAATGTGCAATTTCTCATGGAGAAGCCAATGCTTATCTACAGCTTGCTCTTATGTATATGTATGAGGGGGTATATCCCATTGACTTGAAAAAGGCACTTTCTTTATTAAAGGAAGGATATGAAAAAGATCCAGATGACTGGGGTTTTGCAAACTATTTGGGATGTTTATATTTTCGGGGAGGAGACGACATTGCACCAGATTATATAAAAGCTGTCCAGTATTTTGAAAAGGCAATAGGAGAAAGTAAATGGTGTTCAGATATGTTAGGAACTTGTTATTTAAATGGTCTTGGAACAACAAAGGATTATGATAAAGCAAGAGAATTGTTTCTTTATTATCCAAACAAAGAATTATCTGCACTTGGTCTTGGTAAAATTTATTGTTATGGTCTTGGAGTAAAACAGGAAATTAAAAAGGGAATGGAATATTTAAAAAAGATTTCCAATAATAGGGAGGCACAGGAAGTAAAATCTCATTTTAAAAGATCTTTATTTGGCTGGAAGCAGATAAAATAACATAAAACTCATAATACCATCGTTTCACCTATTGGATGGGAACGTCCAAAAAGAAAAATATGAACAATTTTTATGGAAATGTGATATAATAAAATTATCTATATTATTGTTTTGGAAGGAGGAAAATATTATGGAAGATTTGATTAATGTTGCTTCTTATATTTACAACAGATATAAATGTGAATATGGGACAAAAATTGATGAAATGAAGCTGCATAAACTGATGTATTTTGCTCAAAGAGAATCTTTTATACAAGATAACAAACCTCTTTTTGATGCAGTGTTTTATGGATGGAAATATGGTCCTGTTTTGAAAGAAATTAGAGAAGCATATAGGGACAACAGTTTTTATAGTAATACTCCACAAAATGTTATTTGCAATATAATACAAATTATGGATAAAGTATTTGGAGAGTATGCTGCAAAAGACTCTTGGAGCTTAAGTAGATTAACTCATGGTGAACTTTCATGGAAGAACTCTCGTATTGGAATAGAAGAAGGTGCAAATAGTGATAATGTGATAGATATGGAAGATATCAAAAAAGATGCGGACAGAATACGTGAACGAAGGGAAAAGTTGTCACAACTGGGATTTGTATAGAGGTACTATTATAAATGAAAATAACTGATGAACAACAGAAAGTGTTAGATAGTTTTATTTGTGAGAGATTTTCTGCGAATGATAATAATACTGATTTAATAGATACTTTTACAAGTAAAAAAGGTTCCTCTCTTGTTGATTATTTTAGAGAGTATGGATTATTAGAAGATGCAAGTGGTGAGACGGCATATTATATTATTAAAACTCAATACAATGAAATATTAATGTTCTTTTCAATAAAGTGTGGATCATTATTTAATCCTTTAGCGGACGAAGATGAAGTAATACAGGATTTTCAGCGTTTGGTAATACTATTACAGGCAATGGAAAACGTAAATATAGGTAAAAATAATCAGATTGATAAAAAAGATATTGAAGAGGCTAAAGCGATATTATTAAAGTACCAGGTGGGAGATAGAATATCTTTTGAAGATTTTAACAAAATTGTAAAGGGAAAAGCAAAGTCGAAAAAACAATTTCTTGAACATTTATTTGATGATAAAAGAAAAGAGGATAATGGTAATATTCTGAGAGTACAAAAAACACATCCAGCGATAGAATTAGTTCATTTTTGTGTAAATGACAATATGAAGAAAAAATGGAAAAAGTATAAGTTAGGACATACAATGGGAGAGGCGTTATTTTGGAAGTTTATAGTTCCTAAGTTTTTTGATATTCAAAGTATAGCTGGATGCGAGTATGTGTTTTTATTTGCAGCAGATCTTTCAGAGGATGGCTCATTAGTAAATTATTATGATGTTTCGCTAAAATTTCAGAAACGGTTGGATGTTGGAACGAATAAACCATTTTATGATTTTTGTTGTGTTTTTATGTGCCAAAAAGTGAATGATATGAAAAAATATAGAAAAGAATTTTTTCTTAATTTTAACATTGATGAAGATGATATAATTGTATAATTAACAGTCAAAGCATTTTATAAGTGTTTTTGTGGTGAATAGCCATATAAAGCAGACAAGCTAAAGTCATAAAACTAAATGCGGTATGATATTCATGAAATGGGAACAGTTAAGAGGATAAAACCAAAAGAAAAGGAAAGTAAAATGAACACCACATTAACTTATTATGAAAAACATGCAAAGGAATTTGCCATACAGACTACAGAGTTGGATTTTTCAAAGGTGCAAAATAAGTTCCTGCAGCAACTGAAAAAAGGAGATTTGATTTTAGATTTTGGTTGTGGTGCAGGAAGAGATACGAAATATTTTTTGAAACAGGGCTTTCAGGTAGAAGCAGTAGATGGTTCTAAGAAATTGTGTCAAATAGCAAGAGATTTTACTGGCATAGAGGTTAAAGAGATGCTTTTTCAACAATTAAAAGAAGTAGAAAAATATAATGGGATTTGGGCATGTTCTTCTATTCTACACTTATCAAAAAGAGAATTAAAAGATGTAATTGTCAAAATGAAAGTAGCTTTAAAGAAAAATGGGATTATTTATACTTCTTTCAAATTTGGAACCTTTGAAGGAGAAAGAAATGGCAGATATTTTACAGATATGACAGAGAAAAGTTTTGGGGAATTTTTGAAAGATATAGAGGAATTGAAATTAGAGGAACAGTGGATTACATTGGATATACGACCGGGAAAAGAGAAAGAAAAATGGCTGAATATAATTTTAAAAAAGGAGTAATTGTATGAAGATTATTGATACACATGTTCACATTGGAGGAGAGAATGTTGGATTCCACATGACAGAGCAAATGGTTATTGAGATGATGAATGACTACAATATTGCATACGCTATTGTGTCTAATGGTGATGCTGGGGAGTTTGATCATCAGCAACGGATTCTTGCCATACAGCATACTCAAGAAGAAGCACTTCAAAGAACGTTAGATTTTGCTAGAGCATATCCAGAAAAGATTGGTGTAGCAGTATGGATAAAACCACACTTGCAGGGGTTTACCAAGGAACTGGAGAAAATGATAGAAGAAAATCTGGACATAGTGAAAGCGGTTAAGCTTCATCCATTTCATTCTAATATATTACCTACAGACAAGAAGGTACTGCCATATCTGGAATTGGCAGAACATTATCATCTGCCTGTGGTATCCCATACAGGAGGTTGTGAGGCTGCTGAGCCAATGCATTTGTATGAGGCAGCAAAAATGTTTCCAACTATTCCTTTTATAATGGTACACATGGGGCTTGGCACTGACAATCGTGCAGCATTGGATTTGTTAGGAAAAGCAGACAATCTGTATGGGGACACAACATGGGTGCCAATTTCTACAACTTTGGAGGCAGTTAGGAGATATGGGGCAGAAAAGATGCTTTTTGGCAGCGATGCACCAATTGATGGAAAGGACACTTATTTGTGTAATCCCAAGGGAGAACGTTCTTTGTATCAGGACTATTTTCATGAGCTGCCAAAGTTGATTTCAGAAGCCGACTACCATAAGATTATGCATGAAAATGCAGAAGCTCTCTTTTCTATTTAAGAGATATTTTGTATGATGGCATAAATTTATATAAAAAGCACAGTTGCTTTGTTCGTATATTGAGAACAAGGTAATTGTGCGTTTTTACTTTATAGGAAAGTTCGTCCTATAAAGTAAAAACGCTCTGCGAGGATGTGCACAGATGCGTAAGGAATATTGTTGCAAAAAAACATGCAACACGCATCTGGCACGCAAAGTGTGCAATCCCCTCATGAATGAGGGGCTAGGGGAGTTGATGTGTCGAAGACACTTTTTTATATAAGGATGTATGAGATTCTTATATTGCACAAGATTCCTTTCATGAGGTATAATAGTTAAAAATAGGCAAGTTGGGTAATACAAGTATAAATGTAGTTACTGTTCACTCACAAGCTTGACACTTGCTGTCAAGCTATGTGCCAAAAACGTAGAACAGCCAAGAATCCAGCCTTTTGCCGAAGGCGAATTATAATAGGCTGGATTCCGTTACTGTTTGCACCATAGGTGTGAACAGTAGCTAAATGTACTTTAGCAATTAAACAAGATAAGATTGGTTATATATGTGAGTTATAAGGATAACAAAGGAGGATGTATGGGAATAGAATTAACTTCAGAACAAATAAAGGTACTTAATAGCAAAAGTCAGGGAAATTGTCTGATTAAGGGAGTAGCGGGAAGTGGAAAGACAACAATAGCACTCCACAAAGTGATTCGTATACTAGAAGAGATAGAACATACAAAAGAAAAGATTTTGTTAGTTACCTATAACAAGACATTGGTGCAATACATAAATTATTTGTGTAAGAAGAATCATATTAATTTGGATACCAAGCAACTAGAAATTAAGACAGTGGACTCTATTATTTATAGGTATGTTGCAAATGATGATTGGAAGACTGCAAAAAAAGAGGATGAACGCAATATAATGAAGTGGGCAATCCAACAGGTACAAGCGAAATATGGAAAGGATACCATTGCACAAACAGAAAATGTTGATTTTTTGTTAGAAGAGTTACGGTGGATGAAGAGTTGCAGGTATATCAAAAAAGAAGAATATTTGGAAGTAGACCGTCTGGGCAGAATGGAAAAGGGAATTGGTTCTATACGCTTACAAAAACAGGGAAGGGATAGGCAAATTATCTTTGAACTTTCTATGCTATATCAGCAAAGAATGATAGCAGAAAAAAAGACAGATTCCTATTCCAATGCCCTGCGGGTATTAAAACGTATGGAAAAAAAGGAGATAACTTGGAAACGGTATTCCTATATTGTTATAGATGAATGTCAGGATTTAACCAGAGTACAACTGGAAATTATCCGAAATATGTATTTGGAAAAAGAGGGAAGCTGTATTTTATTTCTTACAGATGTTGCACAAAGTATTTATAGTCATTCTTGGCTGTCTAAGCATAGTTTTAAAAGTATTGGATTTAACATGGCTGGTAAATCCAGCATTTTATCAAAGAATTACCGAACCACAAAGCAGATTGCTATGGCTGCTTATTCTCTTTTAGGAAAGGATATCACCTTAAGTAAGAGTGATGATTTTGTGGAGCCTGTTTTGGTAGAAAGAAATGGATTAAAGCCCCAATATCATGCATTTGAGAATCTCCAAGGAGAATTTAGTTTTGTTGCCGAAGAAATTAAAAAGCTTTTATTAGATTCTAAATTTGATTTGATGGATATTGCAATTGTAGCCAAAACTTGGAGCTATCTTGAGAATATACAGAATCATTTACTTCATCATGGAATTGATGCAATTTTGTTGAAAAAGGAAAAGGCAGATGCATATTGTACAGAAGATAAGATACAGCTTTTAACCTTACATTCGGCGAAAGGACTGGAATTTCCCATTGTATTTGTAGTTGGCTTGAATGAAGATATTATACCATTTTCAGAGGAAAAGAAAGAAGAGGAACGAAAACTTTTATATGTAGGAATGACAAGAGCAAGAGAAGTGCTATATATGAGCAGCAGTAAGAAAGCATCTTGTTTTATACGGGAAATTGCATCCGAATATTTTGCAGACAGCTCGCAAATTGGAGAGTATTATGATGTGCCAGTTGAACGGTATATAAATGGCAATGAGGTACAGAGTAATCCAGAAGAAAAAGTACGCCAATGGTATGTGGAACAATTGTTAGTCCGTTATGGGTATCCAAAAGAATGTATTCAATTTGAATATCCAATCCAATATGGAAGCAGGCAGTTTTTTGAAGATATTGTAGTATATCATAGTTCGGAACAAATGCACAGACCATTTATTTTTATAGAGGTAAAACAACGTGGATCAGAATTAAAAACAGCACTAAAACAACTAGAGTCGTATTTGCTGCCAAATACCATTCCAGAATATGTTGTTGTTACAAATGGGGACGAAGTGATTATGCAATCCGTTACTCTTTCAAAGGAAAGTAATAATTTCAAACTTAAATTTGAAAAGGTGAAGGACATTCCATATTATCGGGAGGCAGATACGATATCCTATACTTATGTGGATATGAGATATGGTCAAAAATATGAATATAAACAGGATTGTGAAAATACAAATATCTTTTATGTAAGTGAGGAACAAGGAGAAAGAATGGTAGATGTACATACCATACAATTGTGGGGAGAAGTGGCGGCAGGAACTTTAAAGAATGCAAATATTATGGAAGTATCAGAATTTAAATTTCCACAAAATTTTGCAAAACAAAGTGATGCACTTTTTGCTTTAAAGGTAAAAGGTGATAGTATGATAGATTTTGACATTCAGAATGAAGATGTAGTAATTGTAAAAAGTCAAAAGACTGCTAACAATGGACAAATTGTTGTTGCAGGAAGCAAAAAGTTAAATGAGTTTACCTTAAAAAAATATGAACAAGGAGTAAATGAAGTGATTTTGCATCCAGGAAATAGCAAATATCAAGATATACATATTCCGTTATGTGACTATATTATGAATGGGGTTGTGGTAGGTATTATTAGACAGAAAGAATCCCTATAACTCTATAAATATAAATGAAACGTAACTGTTCAGAACCATGAACAGTTACGTTTAAGCCCATGAATATTCGCCTTCGGCGAGGGGCTTAAACATTACAAAATTCACTTTTTTGTACGAAACACGCAGTAAATGCGTGTTTCTACCTGAATAGTTACAATGAAAATACATTAACATAATTATGAAAATTTATTGTATTTGATAGAATAAAAAAATATGCTGTCTTTGGGGTAGCATTATGATAAATGAAGGTGATAAGTAAATGACACAAAGAAACCTGCAAGAAAACATTCAAACAGAAAGTATACAAATAGATACCATCAATGTGATAACAGGAGATAGATTTGAAAACCGGTTTCTTTATTGGCAGTTAAAAGATAGTATAAACCATGCAGAAAGAATTGATATTATAGTTTCTTTTCTTATGGACTCTGGGGTGAAAATGATTATAGATGATTTGAAGTTTGCCATAAAGAAAGGTGTTTCCATAAGAATTCTAACCGGAAATTATCTAGGGATAACCCAGCCTTCAGCACTCTACAGGATAAAGAGGGAATTAGGAGAACAGGTAGATTTAAGATTTTATAATGAGAAGAAACGTTCTTTCCATCCCAAATCTTATATTTTTCATTATAAAAATGGTAGTGAGATTTATATTGGTTCTTCGAATGTTTCAAAAAGTGCTTTAACTTCAGGAATTGAGTGGAATTATCGCATGAAAAGCCAGACAGATGAGGAAAATTTTAATTTATTTTATCAAACCTTCCTTGATTTGTTTGAGCATCATTCTATTTTAATAAATGATGAGGAATTAAAGAGATATTCTAAGAATTGGCATAAACCGGCTGTAGCAAAGGATTTAGCAAGATATGATGATTTAGAAGACTACCCAAATCATAAAATAGAGGATTTATTTGAACCAAGGGGAATCCAGATTGAGGCAATGTATGCTTTGGAGAATAGCAGGGAAGAAGGGGCAACAAAAGCTTTGATTGTGGCAGCTACTGGTGTGGGAAAAACCTATTTAGCTGCTTATGATTCTAGAAAATATAAAAGGGTACTATTTGTAGCACATCGGGAGGAAATTCTAAAACAGGCAGCACAAGCCTTCCGAAATGTAAGAAAATCTGAGGACTATGGTTTTTTCTATGGAAAGGAAAAGGATAAGGACAAATCGGCAATTTTTGCATCAGTAGCAACTCTTGGAAGAGAGGAATATTTGAATGAGAAGTTCTTTACACCGGATTATTTTCAATATATTGTGATTGATGAATTTCACCATTCGGTGAATGATGGATATCAAAGAATCATAAACTATTTTAGGCCACAGTTTTTGTTGGGACTTACAGCAACCCCAGAACGAATGGATGGCAAAAATATTTATGAAATTTGCGAATATAATGTACCTTTTGAAATATCTTTAAAAGAAGCAATTAACAAGGGGATACTTGTACCATTTCATTATTATGGAATTTATGATGAAACAGATTATTCCCACTTACATGTGGTACGGGGAAAATATTCTGAGAGTGATTTAAACAAAGCCTATATTAAAAATAAAAAAAGATATGATTTGATTTATAAATACTATAAGAAATATCCTTCTAAACGAGCCTTAGGATTTTGTTGCTCCAGACAACATGCAGAGGAAATGGCAAAGGAGTTTTGCAAACGTGGTGTAAAAAGTGTGGCAGTATATAGCAATGCAGATGGAGAATTTTCGGAGGAAAGAGATAGAGCAATAGAGAAACTGGAAAAACGGGAAATTCAAGTGATTTTTTCTGTAGATATGTTTAACGAGGGAGTAGATATTCCTTCTCTTGATATGGTTCTATTTCTTCGTCCAACAGAATCTTCTACTGTCTTTTTGCAGCAATTAGGCAGGGGGCTGCGTACATATAAAGGAAAAGAATACTTGAATGTTTTAGATTTTATAGGTAATTATGAAAAAGCCGGAAAGGCTCCACTATTATTATCTGGAGAAATGTCTTTTTCGGAAGATAAAGCAGGGGAATATCAGAAAATAGAATATCCCGATGACTGTTTTGTAGATTTTGATATCAAACTAATTGACTTATTTAAGGAATTAGACAAAAAATCGTTATCCATAAAGGAACAGATTCGAAAGGAATATTATCGGATAAAGGAGTTATTAGAGGGAAAAGTGCCTACCAGAATGGAACTGTTTACATATATGGAAGGCGAAGTATATCAATATTGTATCAAACATACAAAAGAAAATCCTTTTCAAAGATACTTAGATTTTTTATATGATTTAAGGGAATTGACAGAAGAAGAAATGAAGGTTTATACTGGGGTAGGCAGAGAGTTTTTACATTTAATTGAGACCACAAATATGCAAAAGGTTTATAAAATGCCTATTCTGTATAGTTTTTACAATGATGGCAATATCCGTATGCAGATCACAAAAGAAGAAATGTTGGAGTCTTGGAAGAATTTCTTTAATGAAGGGGTGAATTGGAGAGACTTTTCAGAAAATATTTCTTATGAAGAGTATAAAAAAATGACAGATAAGCAGCATATAAAGAAAGCAAAGCAGATGCCGGTTAAATATTTATTATCTTCTGGGAAAAGTTTCTTTGTGGAGAAAGATGGTTATATTCTTGCACTTAGAAAAGAATTACAAGATGTAATAGAAAATAAGGTGTTTGTTAAACAAATGAAGGATATACTGGAATATCGGACTATGGAATATTATCGAAGACGATATGAAGGTAGCAGAAAAGTGGAAAAAAAGGGAAAAGGAGAATAAAATGAGAAATTTAAAAAAAATAGCATTGTTAATTGATGCAGATAATACACAATGGTCAAAGATGGAAGCTGTAATAAGAGAAATTTCAGCACATGGCAGTATTAATGTAAAAAGAGCTTATGGTAATTGGAAGAAAGAAACCTTGAAAAACTGGGAGAGCGAGATTAAGCGGCTGGCAATAAAAGCAGAACAGCAATTTGACTATGTTTCAGGGAAAAATGCAACAGATATGGCATTGGTTATTGATGCGGTTGACCTTCTTCATAAAAATTTATATGATGCTTTTGTTCTTGTGGCAAGTGATAGTGATTACACACCACTTGCAATTAAAATCCGTGAATCTGGTGTATATGTCATTGGAGTGGGAGAAAAGAAAACGCCTGAAGCATTCCGGAATGCTTGTGACGAATTTGTTTTTCTGGAAAATCTAAGTGAAACAAATAAAGAACAGAAAAAAAATTGGGAAACTGTTCATGAGACAACAAATAGAAAATGGGAAACAGTTTATGAAGAAGATAGTAACATGGAAGAAATTCATAATTTATTAAGAATAGCATCGGATAAGTATCAGGATGCAGATGGATATGTGAATGTAAGCTCGGCTGGTACATTTATAAAAAGAGCAAAACCTGATTTTGATGCTCGTACATACGGTTATGTGAAATTACCACAATTAGTGGAAGACTTTCCGGACAAATATGAAATGAAAAGATATAAAGGAAAAGGAACTGTTACAATTATTGCATATAGGTGTAGAACAGGTAAGTAATATTGGTGTTATTTGTCTTTTTGTGTTATAATAAAGAAACAGGGTAACTATTCAGGTAGAAACACGCATTTACTGCGTGTTTCGTAAGAAAAAGTAAATTTTGCAATGTTTAAGCCCCTTCGCCGAAGGCGAATTATTATGGGCTTAAACGTAACTGTTCATGGTTCTGAACAGTTACGAAACAGGATAGTTACAACACCCAGAGAACAAGAGGGGTACTTGTTTTTGGGAAAAGTGATGAAGAATTAAATATAGGGGTAAGTGGTATATAGCTCCTAAATGATGGGAGGAACATGATTATGAAATTTGGAAAAGGAAGTCAGATGGAACAGTATATGCAGTCCATGTCAAAATTAGAACAGGCTGATTACCAAAAAGCAGGACAAGAAGTTGCAGACTTTTATAACCGGCTTTTGAACAATCGAAAGAATTTCCAGACTATTTTACAAAAAAATATATCTGCTCTTATGCAGATTAGTACATTAGATCTGACATTGCAGCATCACACAGAAAAATTGACTGATGTTTGTAGCAGTCTGGCAGATGCTACAAAAGTAATTCATTCTTCCTCAAAAGATACAACACAGATAGCTTCTACTGTACAAGAGCAGCATGAAGAATTAACGAATACTATTATTGCTGTATCCGGGGAATCGGAAAATGTGTATAAAAAAATTGAAGAGGGGCAAAAAGAATTAACACAAATCCGCAATCTTTCTTCAAATACAATTTCTTCCTCTGAGGAGATGCATCATGATATGGATAAGCTATCAAAAGTTATCAACCGGATGAATGAAGTAATTGAAGATATTAATTCTATTTCCTCGCAGACCAATCTGCTCTCACTTAATGCTTCTATAGAAGCTGCCCGTGCAGGGGAAGCAGGGAAAGGATTTGCAGTAGTGGCAGATGAGATTCGTAATCTTGCAGATGAGACCCAGCAATTGACGGGCAATATGGGACAATTTGTAGAAGGTGTAAAAGAAGCCTCTATGAAGAGTGTGGAGAGTGTTGCAAATACCATTCGTTCTTTACAATCTATGACAGAGATGATTAACCATGTTTGGTCTTTAAATGAAGAGAGCCAAGGGCATGTAGCGAAAATTACAGAGAATATTAGTTCCCTTGCTGCCGTTAGTGAAGAAATAAGCAGTTCCATGACATTATTAGAGTCACAAGCTGAGAAAATTCAAGACGAATGTCATATTTTACATGAGGATGCAGAAGAACTTCGACAAATTGGTGATGCAACCCAATCAGCAACAAAGCCTGTAGAAACGATTGAATCAGAGTTGGATACTGCTGTGAAAGTTTTGGGAGTTATGTCGAATGATCCATTGATGAACATTGAGAAAGATGAATTCTGTGGTTATATTGACAGAGCCATTGATGCACATCAAAAATGGTTAGAGAATTTGCATAAAATTGTAACAACAAAAATGATTATGCCATTACAGACTGATGACAGCAAATGTGGATTTGGACATTTCTATTATTCGGTGACACCTCAATATCCCCAGATTGCAGAACTTTGGAAAGAGTTAGGAACAAAGCACAAACATTTTCACCAGTATGGTTCCAAAATCATTCAGGTATTGTTTGATGAAGATGTATCTAAGGCAGAACAATTATATGATGAAGCTGTAAGTTATTCTAAAGAACTAATAGCAGATTTAGAAACTATGAAAAGGACTTTAAATAAATAATACATATGAATGGAAAGGGAAGTTGATTTTTTAAGAAATTGGCTTCCCTTTTCGATAAATAGTGTGTGATATCATTATTAAATGAAATTATTGAGAGGAATATGATATATTGACAAGAGAAGTGGATATTTAGGAAGGAAGAAATGAAGTGGTAAAAAATATGCAATTAGGAAAATACCCATGTAAAATATATAAAGATGAACAAGCAAATAAAATAATAGTTTGGTTTGTAGATGCACAAAAAATGGAACTACCAGATAGGGTATATGAAAAATTAAAAATAGAAAAGCCAGATATATCTTATGCAATGGTTGTAATTGGAATTTCAGATTGGAATAGAGAGTTATCTCCTTGGCAAGCACCAGCAGTTTTTGGAGAAGAAGCGTTTGCTGGAGAAGGAATATATTTGCAAAAGTGGCTGAAAGAAGAGGGAATGGCAAAGATACTACAACAGTTAGAATTACAGAAAAAGAATGTAGAATTGTTTGTAGGAGGATATTCTTTGGCAGGATTATTTGCTTTGTGGCTTCTTAGTGAAACAGATTTATTTCAAGGTGCAGTTAGCTGTTCTGGTTCCTTGTGGTATCCGGGATGGATGGAATATGCCAAAACCCATCTGCCCCAAAAAGAAAGCCAGATATATTTAAGCCTTGGAAAGAAAGAAGAAAAAGTCCGGAATGCCATACTTTCTACAATTGGAGATTGTACAAGGGAATTATATCATTTGTATAGAAAGACAAAAGAAGTACAGGAAGTTGTGTTAGAGTGGAATGATGGAAATCATTTTACAAATATAGAAGAAAGAATGGTAAAGGGATTTCTATGGTTGTTAAGAAATAGTGTAACTGTTCAGAACCATGAACAGTTACGTTTAAGCCCATGAAAATTCGCCTTCGGCGAAGGGGCTTAAACATTACAAAAGTTACTTTTTCTTACGAAACACGCAGTAAATGCGTGTTTCTACCTGAATAGTTACGAAATAGTAACTGTTGTATGGCTGAACTGTAACCTAAGAAGTGATAAAAATTGTTTATTGCAAAAAGGAATAAGGTTTATGAATCCCTATTGAAAGAGGAATAAAAATGAAGGATAAATTTACATTTGATATGGAAAAGATAGTGCGGACCCATGCAGATATGGTATATCGTTTGGCATTACTTAATTCAAAAAACAAGCATGAAGCAGAGGATGCTATGCAGGAAGTTTTTTTAAAACTTTATTCGCATCAGAATAGTATTAGGAATGAGAATCATCTAAAAGCATGGTTAATTCGTGTGACGATTAATCAGTGCAGAAGTATGGCAGTTACAGCATGGAATACAAAAAGAGTTTCTTTAGAAACACTGATTGAATCGGGAAATAATATCCCTGCAGAAGAAAAAGAAGATTTTTCAGAAGTATATGAAGCAGTAAAGGAATTGCCTGCCAAATATCGTCAAGTTATACATTTGTTTTATTATGAAGAATTTTCCATTAAGGAAATTGCAGCCATTTTGGAACGAAATGAGGCAACAGTAAAGACTCATTTAAAAAGAGGAAGAAAACTATTAGAAAAGAAACTTCAAAGAGAATGGAAGTAAGAGAATGGAGGGACAATATGGAAGAATATAAGAATCATGTGGATAAGCAGCATGTGACAGAGCCTATGATTACTGACATTATGAGACATATACAAGAAGAAAATAAAAATCCTGCATCAAATATTATAAAAAGCAAAAGGAAAAGAATTCATAAGGTTAGTATTATTTTTGGAACCTTAGTAGCAGCAGTAGTATTGGTGTTGGGAATTTCCAAGTATTTTACTAGTCAGAATTCGTTGGTATATACAACAGTGGATAACGCCATGATTCGTGCTAATGGAGAGACACAGATGTTTGGAAATAAGATAACTGGTGAGGAGATGAATTTGGAAGAATATGAATCATATACAGGGATGGATTTTACGAATCTGTTGGGAATAGGTGCCCTAGAAAAATCACATATTTTGGTAAATAGAAGTGATACACGAATTCTTTCTGATGAAGGTACTTTTTACTATAAAATTGACAGTGTACAGGCTGTAATACATACATCAAAGACTAAGGAGCTGATACCTACAGAATTGGAAAATGCAGAAGTTTCTCAATTGAAAAATATCAATATTGTAGTATGTAAGAATAGTCAAGAGACAAACTTTCAGGCATATTTTAAAAGAAATGGCTTGAATTTTTGTGTGAAATGCATTCAGACAGAACAAAAGGATTTCGAAAAAGTTTTAAAAAAACTGTTATAAATTTTTTATTTTTTGAAACTTTTTTTATAACTGGATGGTATTATATGTGAAATAAAAAATACATATTTGTTCAGACCCTGAAAAGATATGTAAAATTCTATATGATGAAAGAAGGTGAATAAACATGAGACATTAGAAGAAAAGACAAAGCATTGTATATTCTAAATGAAAAAGAAAATAGGTTTGAGGCAGGTTATGAAAAAACAAGGCATAGGAGCGGTTATCGTAAGTGGATGTTTGATATTAACAGGATGTAATAGTGAAAACAAGGTGCAAGATACAGCAGAAAAAAGAATAGAGAAAGAAGAGCAGTATTCTAAGGAGATATCTTTGCAAAACTTAAACATTACAGATTCTTTCATAGAGGGGAAAGAAACAGTTCTCATTTATATGGTGGGTTCCAATTTAGAATCGGAGGCAGGGCTTGCAAGTGAGGATATAAAAGAAATACTGAATAGCGATTTTTCAGAGGATAATCTAAATGTATACCTTTGCACAGGAGGTACAAAAAAATGGTGGTTAGAGGATATCCCTTCTGATGCTTGTGAGGTATATCGGATTACAGATGAAAAATTAGAATCCATTGCTACTCTGGAAGGTAAAAATATGGGGGCGGCAACTACTCTTACAGAATTTATGAATTTGGTATATGGAGAGACATGTGACAATACAGATTATTACAGTATGATTATGTGGGATCATGGTGGAGGAACTATTCTGGGATTTGGAGCAGATGAAAATTATCAATATGATACTTTAACCATGGTCGAGATGGATCAAGGGATGAAAAATACCAAATTGATTCAAGAAGGAAGAAAGTTGGAATGGATTGGTTTTGATGCATGTCTAATGGGGATGTTAGAAGTGGCAGAATTGTTTTCAGAATATGCGAATTATCTAATTGCTTCGGAAGAGGTGGAAAGCGAACATGGATGGGAATATTCTGTACTCAGTACAATTAGTAAAAATGGTCATTTAGATGGTTTACAAGCAGGAAAAGATTTAGTAGATTCTTATGAAAATTATTGTATGACCATGGGGACTGCTGTACCAGAGTACACTATGTCCTGTATGGATTTATCAAAAGTGAAGGACACAATATCCAGATTGGAGAAGCTGACCGAGGTGGCTGCTGAAGAGATAAGAAATGATGGTTATTCTAAGATTGCAAGAAGGCGTGACAATTCCAAAACTTTTGGGAAGATAAGTAATCAGGATTTTTATGATACAGTTGATTTGTATGATTTATCTTTACAATTGTATGATTTATATCCAGATTATGTACAATCTCTTTGGAGGAAATTGGATGATTTTATTGTTTATACACAAAGTAATGTACCAAAAGCAAATGGTGTTGCAATTTACTTTCCGTATGCGAATAAAGAATATGCATCACAATGGATGGAAGAATATGAGAAAATTGGATTTAGTGAAAGTTATGTAAAATTCCTAATGGAATTTACGAATATACTTACCAGCAAAGAACTGGCAGAGTGGAAGATTACAGACATCGTTCCCGGAGAGGAAGTACAGGAAGATGGAACCTATTTTGTGCAATTAACCGAGGAACAGTTTGCTAATTATGGACATGCCAAGTTTGGCATTTGGGAACAGGATGATGGTAGCTATGTTTGTTGGTTACAGTCTGGTGGGGTGGCTCTTTTGGAAAATGGGAAATTACAGGCAACCTTTGATAAAAAGAAGTTTTACTTACAGGATGAAAAGGGGAATCAATATGAATGTACGGCAGTGGAAACAGAGAGGACAGAAGACTATGTAAAATATGTTATTCCCATTACAGTTTGGGGGACGGAGAATCCGGTTATGAAGGTTTGCTGGATTCACATTCGAATGTTCTGGGATAAAGAAAATGTTTTTGTCATTGGAATTTACAATGAAATGAATGCGGACAGTATGATGCTTCCAGATAAGAATACAGCAAAGATTCAAAATGGAGACATAGTTTATCCTTTTTTATTTGCGAGAGATATGGTATATCAGGAAGATGGTAGTCTGGCACCTTTTGAACAGTGGAAGAGCAGTTCCGGACTTGGGGAAGGATTTTCTTATCAGGGTACATTAGATATTGTATATGATGATATGGATATTAAGGAAAATACCTGTTGTTTCTTTAGCATAACAGACACCCAGTCAAATCTATATTTCACAAATCCATTTTATATTAAAAAAGAGTAACTGCTTAGATACACAATTATTGATGCACTTAAAAGATTTAAGATAATTGGTGAAACCAAACGTCAGTATATGTACACCTATATGAATGAAAATGGAAGATACACTACAAAATAAAAAGAAATGAGGAAAAGAAAATGAACAGAATATTAAAAAAAGTCATTAGTTTTGCAATGGTAGCGGGTATAGCAGTTCCAGTTGGAATGGGAACAGAAATTGGAACTGATTTTGGAGGAATAACTGTACAAGCTGCATATCTTAAAGCATCGAATGTAACAGTAACAGGTTTTACTGCAAATAGTATTTCCATTAGCTGGCAGGGTGATGCAAATGCAGATAGTTATGAAATTTCTTACTATGATACTTATGGAGATACATCAGGGTATAAGGTTGCAGGACAGACAACAGGCACTACATACAAGATTACCGGCTTACAAAGTGGCTGTGTGTATTCTATTCGTGTAACACCAAGAAATGCAGCTGGAGATTATGCCTCTTATGCTACTTGTTATGATGTAAAGACAAAAGTGGATAAGATGAGGGGTTTAAAACAGGATACTTGGTATCATTATATAAAAAAAGCAGGGGTATCATGGGAGAGACAACGTGCGGCAGATGGATATCAATACAAATGGTTAACTTTTGCTGGAAAAGTAAAGAAAAAAGGAACAACCACCAGTACCAGTTTATCTTTTGCTGTAAAAAATAATAATGTATATCAGTTTATGATACGCCCATATCAGAAGATAGATGGAAAGACCTATTATGGAACTTGGAAAACAATACAAGTATTTGAACAGCCATGGGTGAAGAGTGTTGCAGTAAAGAAAAATAGAAAATCTGTAAGTCAGCTAAAAATTAGCTGGTACAAACAGAAGGGTGCAACTGGTTACGATATATATGTATCAAAAACAAATAAAACCGGTAGCTATAAAAAAGTAAAATCTGTAGGAAAAAGTAAGACAAGTATTACTCTTAGCAAATTTAAGAAAAAGAAAATCAAAGGTACATATTATGTATATATAGTTTCAAAGGTAAAGACATCCGAGGGAACCAGCAAGTCTGGAGTAACCTATATATGGCAAACTGGAAGAAATTCGGAAGGATATGTAAATAAGTAGGAATGTAGTTTAGGGAATAGATTGTTGAATTAAAATATTGCCAGTAGGTATTTGCCTGCTGGTTGTTTTAATATTGGGATATTTATAAATATTAGGGGCATTGTATAGTGAGGGAAAAGTTACTGTTCACTCACAAGCTTGACACTTGCTGTCAAGCTATGTGCCAAAACGTAGAACAGCCAAGAATCCAGCCTTTCGCCGAAGGCGAATTATAAATAGGCTGGATTCCGTTACTGTTAGCACCATAGGTGTAAACAGTAACAGGAAAAATGTGGAGCAAAGAGGTACTTGACTTTATATAAAGAGATACATTAAAATGAAAGTATAAAATTAACAATAGAAAAAGAAATGAGGAAAACATAATGAACAAATTTTTTAAAAAAGCAATTAGTCTTACAATGGCAGCTGCTATAGTAGTGCCGGTTGGAATGAAGACAGGAGCAATCAAAGAGTTTAGTGGAATCACCGCACAGGCAGTTTCGTGGCTTGAGGTTTCTGATGTAGTGGTAACTGATTTCACAACAAGTACGATTACAGTCAGCTGGCAGGGTGATGCAAATGCAGATAGTTATGAGATTTCTTATCGTGATTCATGGGACCGACCAGAGTATAAGGTTGCAGGACAAACAGCAGATACAACATATACCATTAGGGGATTACAAAGTGGTTGTAAGTACGACATTCGTGTAATGCCAAGTAATGCAGCTGGAGATGATGCCTATTCTGGTACTTGCTCTGATGCACGGACAAAAGTAGCAAAGATGAGAGGCTTAAAACAAGAGAGTTGGTATCATTATATTGAAAAGGCAGATGTATCATGGGAGAGACAATGGGGAGCCGATGGATACCAATACAAATGGTTAAATTCTGCTGGAAAAGTAAAGAAAAAAGGCAAAACTACCAGTACTAGGTTGTCTTTTGCTGTAAAAAATAATAATGTATATCAGTTTATGGTACGTCCATATCAGATAATAGATGGAAAGACTTATTATGGAACTTGGAAAACCATTCAGGTATTTGAACAGCCATGGGTAAAGAGTGTGGCAGTGAAAACCAATAAAAAGTCTAAAAAATATCTTACAATTAGCTGGTATAAGCAAAAAGGTGCAACTGGTTATGATGTATATGTTGCCAAAAAAAATAATCCCAAAAACTACAAAAAAGTAAAATCAGTAGGCAAAAATAAGACAAGTATTAGCATTACAAAATTCAACAAGAAGAATATTAAAGGTACATATTATGTCTATGTAGTGTCTAAGGTTAAGACATCTAGTGGTACCAGTAAATCTGGCGTAACTTACATATGGCAAACAGGACAAAGTACAGAAGGATATATTAGGTAACCATAAAATATATAGAAAAGTGATAGTTAAGTGTTACTATTCATTCTCAAGCTTTGTAGCGTGATGCAAGGCTAAGAGTCAATAATGTAGAACGGTTAAGGTAACTGTTCAGAACCATGAACAGTTACGTTCTAAGCCCATAATAATTCGCCTTCGGCGAAGGGCTTAGAACAATCAAAATTTACTTTTTCTTACGAAACACGCAGTGAATGCGTGTTTCTACCTGAATAGTTACCGATTAAGTTACAATTTTGCCAGTAGGTATTTGCCTGCTGGCTATTTTAATGTTATGATATTTATCTAAAGGAAAAAGATTGCCATAGTCTTTAGGAGGAAATTATGGAACAACAATTTATAAAGGAACAAAAGAAACTATTCCAAAAAATTGACTTGAACAATCATGTTGATCCAAGCCAGATAGAATATATTGCTGGAGCGGATTTGGCATATTGGAAAGTGAATGAAAAAGAATATGCGGTTTGTTGTATTGTGATAATTGATTACAAAAGTAAAAAAATTGTGGAGGAAAAATATGCAGTAGATGAGGTGAAAATTCCTTATATTCCTGGGTGTCTTGCTTTTCGGGAAATTCCCCTTGTATTGAAAACTGTAGATAAGCTGGAATGTGTACCAGATGTATATGTATTTGATGGAAATGGATATTTACATCCACGTCACATGGGATTGGCAGCCCATGCAGGAATTTTGCTTGATAAACCTAGTATTGGTATTGCAAAAACATATTATAAAATTTCTGATGAGGAATATATACAACCAGCAAATGAGCCATTTGCTTATCGTGACATTATTATAAATAATGAAATTTATGGACGCGTGGTGCGTACTCATAAAGATGTAAAACCTGTTTTTGTATCAATTGGAAATAAAATAAATATGGATATAACCATGGAAATTGTAAAAGAGATGACAGAAAAAGAAAGTTACATTCCAATACCTACACGTTATGCAGATATTATGACACATAAAATCCGAAAGCAACAGAAGATGAATAGAGTATAGAAGAAAAGAGGAATTTCAATGAAACTAAAAAATGTTTTGATAGTAGTAAAAGATATAGAAAAAGCAAAACGATTTTATAAAGAACTATTTGGACTTCATGTAGTTACTGATTTTGGTGGAAATATAATTATGACAGAAGGGTTGGTTTTGCAGGAGCAAGCGGTTTGGGAAAGATTTCTGGGAAAAGAAACCGAATTAGGTGGTCATGATGCAGAACTTTATTTTGAAGAGGATAATATAGATGCTTTTTTACTGAAATTACAAAGGTGTGATTATGATATAGAATATATTAATCAATGTATAGAACATGACTGGGGACAAAGGGTGATTCGTATGTATGATTTAGACAGACATGTAATTGAGATTGGAGAATCTATGGAGTATGTTGTAAAAAGATTTTTAAAAGAAGGATTTTCTGTAGAAGAGACCGCCCAAAAATCTCAAATGCCAATTGAAATGGTAAGGGAATTGAAAGAAGGAATGCTTAAAAGGCAATAAATAAAAGTAATAATGTCTTTTGTAAAATTACATGCAAAAGTTATAAGGAGGAGGAGTATTTATGGAAATTCGGGTTCTTCGTTATTTTCTTACTGTGGTAAGGGAAGAAAGTATTACAAAAGCTGCTGATGTGCTTCACATCACACAGCCTACACTAAGCCGCCAGTTATCACAGATGGAAGAAGATATTGGTGTCAAGCTGTTTCACAGGGGTACAAGGAAAATAGCCCTGACCAATGAGGGGATGTTGCTTAGAAGAAGAGCAGAGGAAATATTGCAGCTTGTGGATAATACAGAAAAAGAACTAGTGGAACAGGAAGAACAGATTGAAGGGAAAATCACGATAGGCTGTGGGGAACTTGCCTCCGTTCAGATTTTGTCGGAATTGATTGAGGATTTCAGTAAAAAGTATTCTGGTGTCAGCTATGATATTATTACAGCAACGGCAGATTTGGTAAAGGAGCAGATGGATAAAGGTTTGATTGATATTGGACTTTTACTTGAACCAATTGATATTGAAAAGTATGAGTTTATTCGTCTAGGAACAACAGAAAAGTGGGTTGTGTTAATGAGACCTGATGACGAACTTGCAAAGAAGGAATCTGTTAGTGCAAAGGATTTATCAGAACTGCCAGTGATTCTGCCACGCCGTCTGAATGTGCAAAGCGAGCTTGCCAGTTGGTTTGGTGATTACTATGCAAATCTCAATGTTCTCTTTACCAGTAATTTGAACACGAATGGAGCAGTAATGGTCAAAAATGGACTGGCATATTCTGTAGTGATAGAAGGTTTTATTCCTTTCTGGGACCATACAAAGATAACATGCAGACCATTGTTTCCAGAGTTGACGGCAACATGTGTGTTGGCATGGAAGCGTCAGCAGCCCTTTAGTCTGGCAGCAACAAAATTTATAGAAGGTGCAAAATGCTTTTTAAGCATGGATAAGGTATAAAAACTAAGTATTTGATATAAAAAGAATAGGGAAATATAATGTAAGTGTACAAAGTAAAAAGAATTACTAAAGAAAACAGGGTTCTTTCAGGTACACTTACTTTTTTCTCATTTATATTACTGAAATAGAAAGAAGGAGATTGTAATTCATTGGAGTGTAAAGGCAGGCGTATAGTATGTTTACAAATAAGGAAATAAAAAATTTATTGATTCCTTTAGTGATTGAGCAGATTCTTGTCATGCTTGTGGGTATAGCGGATACTATGATGGTTTCCCATGCAGGAGAGGCAGCGATATCTGGAGTGGCACTAGTGGATATGGTTGATTATTTTATTATTACAGTGTTATCCTCTGTTGCAACAGGTGGAGCTGTTATTGTATCTCAATATCTTGGCAGCAGGCAGAGGAACCAGACCAATCAGTCTGCTGGACAACTGATGATTGTTTCTGGAATACTTTCAACAATTGTTATGGTTTTGTGTCTGATGTTCCATCAGGGCATTTTGAAACTATTGTTTGGAAAAATTGAGACAGATGTTATGGAGGCTTGTATCATCTACTTTATCATAACTGCCTTTTCGTTTCCTTTTCTTGGTATATATAATGCATCAGCGGCACTATTCCGCTCCATAAAGAAAACAAATGTTACCATGTATGTTTCTGCTTTCATGAATGTGATTAATATAGTGGGAAATGTAATTGGAATTTTTGTTTTACAGGCAGGCATTGCAGGCGTGGCAGTTCCTACATTAATTTCAAGGGCATTTGCAGCGGTTTTGCTGACCATATTATTGTGCAGAGGAAAATATGAGGTGCATTTGAATTTTGGGGTAGTTTTCCCACCTAAGAAAGAGTATGTACAAAGAATTTTGCGGATTGCAGTACCGAATGGTCTGGAAAATGGCTTTTTTGCATTGGGCAGAGTATTGGTAACAGGGATTGTTGCTTTGTCTGGCACAGCACAGATTGCTGCAAATGGTGTAGCAAATAGTATTGACCAGATTGCGGTTATGATAGTGAATGCGGTTAATCTTGCAATGATTACTGTTGTGGGGCAATGTATGGGTGCAGGGGAAATAGAACAGTCTAAAAACTATACGAAAAAATTGATGAAGGTTTCCTATATTGGGACTGCGGTGCTGGGCAGTTTTATTTGTTTTGCACTTCCAGTTATTCTTAGTTTTTATGAGTTGTCAGACGATGCTTACCGCTATACCTGCATTTTAATTGTTATGCATAATATACTGGCGGTTCTGCTGCATCCCACATCCTTCAATCTTGCAAATAGCCTTCGGGCAGCAGGAGATGTCCAGTTTACGATGGCAGTTGGCATCAGCTCTATGCTCCTGTTCCGGCTGGGCTCTGGTGTTTTGTTTGGAATCATTCTGAATTTGGGGGTTATTGGTGTCTGGATAGCAATGGGAACAGACTGGATGGCAAGGTCTGTCCTGTTTACATTGCGGTATAAGAGTGGAAAATGGAAAACAATAAAAATAATTAATGAAAAATAATAGTAAAATAAACCCATGCTCAAAAGGTATGGATCGGTAATAAAAATAGGTATTAGACATTTGATTTTGTGGAGATTATAATAAAATCAGAGTTACAAAGTAATATTCATTTGCAGTACAATTTTTGAATGAAAAAGGAGGAGTTAATATGCAGAAAAACTGGATTCGCAAATATCTGGCATGGTTGATAGTGTTTGTTTTTGTATGTTCTTCTGTGTTTGTTACAAATGGGAATGCAGAGGCAGCAAGTAAGAAAAATATTAAATCAATTACCATAGAGATTGGTGGAAAAAATATAACGAAAAAAACAGTTACACTTCAAAAGGGTAAGAAAGTGACATTAAAGGTTTCAACATCCCCCCATGTTGCAAAGAAACGTGTTACTTACACATCAAGCAAAAAAAGTGTGGCAACCATCAATAAAAAAGGAAAAGTAACAGCAAAAAAAGCTGGAATGGCTAAAATTAAAATTACAGTATCAGGAAAGGGATTCAAAAATAAAACAACGTGGGTAAGGATTAAGGTAGTAAATCCGCAAAATTCTACATTGAATACCCCAAAACCAGCTACCCCAGTACTAAATACCCCAGAACCAGCCACTCCAATACCAGAGACGACAATACCAAATACCCCAACACCAGATGTGCAGCCTCCTGCCACAGTACATGGAAGAACATTGGTAGTTTATTTTTCACGGACAGGGACAACAGAGACAGTTGCGAAAGAAATTCAGAGTTTGACAGGAAGTGACCTTGTGGAATTGAAAACAGTAATTCCATATCCATCTTCCTATAGTGATTGTCTGGCACAGGCACAAGAAGAAAAGGCAAAAAACGCAAGACCAGAAATTTCTACCACAATCAGCAATATGTCTGAATATGATACAGTATATGTGGGTTATCCAATTTGGTGCTATACAGCTCCTATGGCGATTTTTACTTTCTTAGAATCCTATGATTTTACAGGAAAGACAATCATTCCATTTTGTACCAGTGGCAGCAGCAGTATTACTGCCAGTGTTGCAGACATCCGTTCGGTATGTAGCGGTGATGTATTGGATGGATTTCGTGCAGGTGGTTCTGAAACAGTAGAGGATTGGCTGACAAGAATAGGTCAGATTGAAAATCAGAATACTATGAGAGCAGGAAATGCTTTGATTGCTTATTTTTCACTTTCAGAAAATACAGCATCCTCAAAGGAGGAACAAAGCGGTGGTCTGGATGCCATCAGTTCGGCAAGTGTCGTAACTGATGGGGAAGATGTTTATGGAAATACGGAGTACATTGCCAAAATGATACAGAATAAAATAGGGGGAACACTCTACCAGATTCAGACAAAGGATTCCTATTCCACAGACTTTGATGAAGTCATTGACCAAAATCATGAAGAAATGAATACGTCTTACTTGCCTGAATTAAAAGAAAATGATTTAGACATTAGCCAGTATGATATTGTATTTATCGGTGCATCTGATATAATAAGGACAAGTTAGAAGAAACCCAGTAAAATCAAGGGGTTGCGACTGATTTAGTCCTTATTTTTAATTACTCGTAAATGAGATTTTGGAATAAGGCAGCGCTGTTGAAACCAAATATTTCTATTTTTGCACAGTACATTCAAGTAAGCTGCTTGGAGTGGGATTGTGTGGCTAAAGAGGGGAGGTTTGTCATTTTACAAGATTGCAAATGTTTATTTAGTGAGCAGATAAGGACTAAATTTGCCACATGGGAAAGAGATTTCCTATGGCGGATTTAGTCCTTTTGTTTTTGAAAATAAAGGGAGGATTGCATATGGGCTTTTCAAGGAAAGAGCTGGTTCAGTTCCTAGACGGGCTGATGGAGTTAATCAGCGAAGAAAACAGGACAGAGGCACTTCTGGTAAAGGAAAAATTTATCAGTGACTTTGAAAAGAACTACGGGTTTGAAAAGGAAGAAGAAACGGTGGTTACTGATTTGCCGCCATATTATGTGGCAGCCATGCCGGATGACGTGCAGGAGGAAATTAGGCAGAAAGTCATTGCAGGGCTGACAGAGACGGGGCAGTGTACCCCGGAAAATATTGAGAATGCCATGTGTTCCAAAATCTACGACCTGGAGGATTTAATTGATATCCGTGAGTATGTCAGACAGATGGAACATATGGAGGGCAGTTACAGGGAAACAGAAAGTGAAAAAAGAAGATAAGGAGCTGATTGTATGAAAAGGAGGACATTCAAAATGGATAACAAAGTTGAAGTGATTGGGATTGACCACGGCTGGTCTGGCATGAAAACGGTGCATGAGGTATTTACATCGGGCTGTAAGGAGATCAGCACGGAGCCGGCATTTACAGAGAACCTACTGGAGTTTGGCGGGAAGTATTACAAGATTGGCAGCAAACGTCTTGAAGTCAAAGACACAAAGGTAACAGATGAAAATTATTATATGCTGACACTGGCAGCAGTGGCAAAGGAGTTAAAGATCAGAAACAGAAAGACAGCCCATGTGCTGTTGGCGGTGGGGCTTCCGCTGACAAGGTTCGGGGACGAGAAGAAAGATTTTGTTTCTTACCTGTCAAAGAAAAAGGAAGTTACCTTTACCTTTGAGAAAGAGAAGTACCATATTTTCATTGAGAATGTATGCGTCTACCCACAATGCTATGCGGCAGTGATTGACCGGATTGATAAATTCCCGGAGAAACAGCTTGTGGTGGATATTGGCTCATGGACGGTGGACATTATGCCGATTATCAGCCATCTGCCGGATGAATCAGCGTGCGTGACACAGCCGCATGGGATTATTACCTGCATACAGCAGATTAACAAGGAGTGTGTGAGGCAGCTAAACGCAGAGGTGGACGAGTATGATATTCAGAAAGTCATGGTAAACGGCGGGGGAGACCTGCCGGAGAAGTATCAGGGGATTATTGTCAAGGAAATCCGTGATTACTGTAATAAGATTTACCACAACCTCCGGGAGCTTGGCTATAACATGGACCTGACGCAGATTATCTTTGTGGGCGGCGGTGCAGGAGTGATGAAACGCTTTGGCGGACTGGCGCAGAAGAATATCCAGTATATTGAGGATGTGAAAGCAAACGCAAAAGGATATGAAATGCTTGGGAATGCATATCTGGCACAGTCACAGAAACGTAAGATCGGATAGGGGGGATTGGAATGGCTTATGGGGAATTGTTCCGTCAGTTTTCGATACGTTTTTCCATGAAAAAAAGGCAGCATGTCCAGTTGCTGAAAAAGTTTGAGGACAATAAGCTGAATGGCGGGAAATCAAAGAACCAGGTGGTCATGGATGCGCTGGAAATGTACTATAATGCGCTGGAGGCAGGGGATGGGAATGAGGATGGGCTGCCAGAAGAAGTAACGCCTGCCTATCTGGAAATGCGGCTGTCTGACATGAAAGAACAGATAAAGAGGGAGCTGCTGCAGGAGATTATCCACATTGTCCTGGGCAATGCCGTGGCAGGGCAGGCAGCCCCGGCGCCTCTTCCCGGCGAGGAGATGGAGACCGGGGACATGGAGGAAGATGGGGTTGCAGATATTAGCGGGATGCCGGACATCATGGATAAGGTAATGGGCTGGAGTGAAAACAGTTAGGAGGCAATTATTATGGCAAAGCAGGGAATCAGGGGTATTGCACATTTCATGGGATGGATTTTCAAAGGTGCGGCATGGACTTTGGCACACATTCTGAAACTGGCGCTGGCAGTATTGGAGATTGCCCTGCTTTTAGCCGGAAGTGTGTTGAAGGTGCTGCTGCTGGTATTCCATGCAGGGCGGTGTTAGGAGAAAATATTATGATGGAAAGTGAGAGCAGGGGTCCTGTCCTTATCCGTGGCAGGATGACAATGGAATAAGGGAAAGCCCGGTATGCGGACCGGCTTTATGGGTTGAAAAGGCACGCTGAATGAAAACAGGCGTGCTTTTTTTCTGCACAGATGCCGGGGTATGCCCGGTGTATGTGCTGGCAGGGAATATCCGCAGGAAACAGAATATCAGACATGAATGGAGGATGTATATGACAAAAAAGAGATTGAGAAGGGTTATGGCGCTGGTAATGGCTCTTGTCCTGGCTGTGGGGGCTGTACTTCCCACTGCCGCTTATGCCAATGCAACCGGACCGGATGCAGATGTGGCGGCGGGCAGTGATGGGGACAGCCAGGCAGAAGTGGATCAGGAGCCGGTGCTTTATAACGAAACGGACAGGCCGGATTTGGAGCCGGCAGAGATTGCAGCGGCAGAGGACATTATTGTGGCTGTCGGCTATGGGTTTGATGTGGAACAGTCCTTTGATGGGATTTCCTACGATGATAAGGCCGTCAAGGTAAGCTATTATGCAAAGCAGGGTTCTTTTGATGGGGATAAGGAAGGGGATTATGCCACTTATTACAAGGCAGAACCGGTAAGTGGTAAAACTCCTTATCTTATCTGTAGGACCATATCCGTGCGTGAGCCGGAGACAGCGGTGGAGGAAAGCAGGGAATCCGGCAGCGGACAGTCAGAAACAGGGGAAGAAAACAGCGGGGAGGAAGAACCTGCCCCCGGAGAGGAGAGCAGGCAGGTTTCCCCATCAGATGGTGCGCTGGAACAGGAGGAACCCGCTTATGGGGAGGCTGGTGGACAGAGCCTATTGTCAGAGGGAGAGATGGAAACCTTCAGTGCAGGGGATACCATGATGATCCAGATGGCTTCTGCCCCGGTGTTAAAGGCAGCGGCAAATCCTTCAAACAAGGACAGCATGAAAGTGTCATGCAGTGGCTATGCGAAATACTGCGGTCACAGTATGGGCATTAAATATATTTCTGAGTCCGGGGATTACCACAACCATCTGGTTTACTGCCTGAACCTGAACAAGAACACCACGAATGGAACCGTGGGAGCCTCCAGTTCCAAGAGCAGCATTAAGCCGGAAATCACTTACTGCATGGTAAACGGTGCGAGAAAGTTAAATGAGACCTGCCACAACAGCAAGTATTCCGCAGGTTCAGCCTCAGCCGATTACTTCATTACCGGTGCGTCAATCCATGTGCTGAATGGGGAAGTGAAGTTAAGCTATTACAACAACGGCAGCAGCGTTTATAATAAAATAGCTGCCCTTGTAGCGGATGCAAAAAATTATGATGAGGACGAGTATGACGAGGCAACCGGCGTGACAAAGTCCATCACTTATACAATCTCCCCGAAAAAGACGGAATGGCAGGACATGGGGGATGGGCTGTACCGTTCAAAAGAGAAGTTTGTCCGTAGCAAAACAGGGAGCATTACCGATGTTTCCTATAAAATCACAGGACAGCCGAACGGTTTGACCGTTGGTGAGCTGAAAACGGATGCCAGTGACATTGAGGACGATTCCGATTTGAAGAAGTATGACATCTGCGTGGCACAGACAGACGCAGACAAGCCTTCTTCCAACTTTTACCTGTACTGCAATGGGGAGGCAATGGACAAGATTGTTGCGGCGGACAGCACAATCAAGCTGACGGCAACCGCAAAGTCTAAGGAAAAAGGCGGGAGGAAATGGACGCCTACAGTGGTGTCACAGCAGAAGATTACCTTTCTGGAGGAGTTTGAGCCGGGAACCGTGACGGCAAGCGTCAAAGTGGTTTCCAAATTTAAGGAGGGCAGGTTTGAACTCCATAAGACAAACGTATACAATGGCAGGCCGGTACCGGGGGCAACCTATTATCTGTATGAAGATGCAGAGTGTACGGATTTGCTGTGCAAACTTGGAAGAACAAATACAGACGGTCAGGCACTGTCTGGGAAAGAGACGCTGACACAGAGCACTTATTACCTGAAAGAAGTTAAGGAGGCGTCGGGATACCAGAGGGATGAGACCGTCTATCCCGTGGGGCTGGAGTATTTTACCCTCTATGACAGTGACGGGAAAGTAACACAGCAGGGAAAAAAGATGGAAGTTAAGGAGTACCCTGATACGGTGGGCGTCATGGTGGTAAAGACGGACTCGGAATCAGGAAATTTTGTAAAGGGTGCCGGGTTTGCGGTGTTTACCGATGCCGGATGCACAAAGCGTGTGTGTGTGGATGAGTCCAGACAAGAGGAAGTGCCGGTATTCTATTATGATGAGGATCTGGATGCCGCTGCCTCTGAAAAGTTTGTGAAAACGCAGGATAAATATTATGTGAAGGAGGTTGTTATCCCGGACGGTTACCGTGATGACGGCAAGGTGTGGGAAGTGACGCCGGATTACGGGGAGATTTCCGATTTCAGTGCAGAGAATACACCGATCCGCTGTGATGTGGCAGCGAAAAAGGAGGATAAGGAGACCGGGGCAGAGCCACAGGGGGATGCGAAACTGTCCGGGGCAACTTATGGGCTTTATGCGGCGGAAACCATTGTCTACCCGGATGGGAGAGGTACAGTAACCTATGCGGGGAATGACAACATTACAAGCACACAGGGGACGGATTTTGTGTCAACGGGCGTCCCGGCAGAGAAGGACGCACTGCTTGCCACGGTAAAGACAGGGGAGCAGGCAGAGTTTAACTTTGGGAACCTGTACTTTGGCAATTATTATATCCGTGAGATAGAGGCAAGTGAGGGATACCTGTTAGATGAAACCATTTACCCGGTTAATTTCCGTGAGGCGCAGGATACCCACCATGACATTTCCCTCAATACAAAGGTTGTGGAGACAGTAAAGAAGCAGGCATTTGAGATTATCAAAGTGTCTACCGATGGCGCAAGCACGGAGACGGATTATGTCAAGGGTGCAGAATTTACTGTAAAGTTACAGTCGGATATTGATAAGAACGGATGGGACAACGCAAAAACCCATGACGTGCTTGTGACCGATGAAAAGGGCTATGCACTTTCAAAGGAGCTGCCTTACGGAAAATATCTGGTAAGGGAAACAAAGGTGCCAAAGGATTTGTATAAAACCAAAGATTTTACCGTGACAGTTACGGAGGATTCCAGAGAGCCGCAGCAGTGGCGGGTGTTCAATGACGGGCCGTTTAAGGCATACATCCGCATTGTGAAAAAAGATGCTGAAAATGGGAATACCGTACTGCTGCCCGGTGTGACCTTTAAGATTAAAAATACGGATACGGATGAGTATGTGGAGCAGAAGGTAGGGGATAAAAAAATCAGTGAATTTACCACGGATGAAACAGGGACTATAACCACGCCTTTGCAGTTGAAATACGGCAATTATGCGGTGGAGGAGATTACAGCGCCGGAGGGGTATGTCATTACAGAGGAGAGTTTCCCTTTGGAAGTTACCACGGATGGGTTACTCAAGGTTTCAGAAGATATAGACGGCGATCCGGTCATTGAGGTAGTGGTTGAGAACCAGCCTGTCAAGGGCAGCATTACCATTGAAAAATCAGGGGAGGTATTAACTTCCATTGTATATGACACCATTATTGACCGTATCCTCAGTGAGCTTACCGATGAAAACAGGAGTGTGGATTTCAATTATGAGGAACAGCCGCTTGCAGGGGCAGTGTTCCATGTCATTGCGGTGGAGGATATTTATACCCCGGACCACCAGACAGACGAAAACGGCAACCGCATTCTGGAGGTTATAGGCGGTGTCCCGGCAAGCAAGGGGGCCATTGTCGCAACGCTTACCACGGATGAGAAAGGGGAGGCTTCCCTTGACAATCTTCCGCTTGGAAAATATCAGGTGGTGGAAGTACAGCCGCCAAAGGGTTTTGCCATCTGTGAGGAGCCAAAGGAGATTACCCTTTCCTATGCGGATGAGCATACAGAGATAATCTATGGGGAGGCAGAGTTTGTCAATGCGAGGGTAAAACCGGAGCTGTCACTGATTAAGACGGACGGTGTAACCGCCTACCCGGTAGCCGGAGCCACCTATGGCATTTATACAAAAGAGGATATTTTGAGTGCAGCAGGGGAGGTCCTTGTAAAAGCGGATGACCTTGTGGATACGGCTGTGACTGATGAAAACGGCAAGGCAGTGTTTGAGGCGGATTTGCCGCTTGGACTGTACTATGTGAAAGAAGTGGAGTCCCCGGCGGGGTATCTGCTGGATGAAACGGTGTATGACGTAGATTTCTCCTATACGCAGGAAATGGCTGCCACACCAACTGTGGCAAAGGAACTGGAGATGAAAGACACACCGATTATTGTGGAGGTGTCGAAAACGGATATTACGACAGGGAAAGAGCTGCCGGGGGCTACACTGGAGGTCATTGATTCCGATGGGAATGTGTACGCCTCATGGAAAACGGATGGGAAACCGTACCGGCTGGAGGCAATCCCGGCAGGGGATTACACCTTGAGGGAGACAGCAGCGCCATACGGTTACCTGATTGCAAATGAAGTGGATTTTACCGTGGAGGAAACAGGGGAAATCCAAAAGGTTGCCATGACCGATGAAAGGGTAAAAGGAAAGATTGCACTTTACAAAACCTGCAGCAAAACCGGAAAGCCGTTAAAGGGAGTAACCTTTGAACTGCGTAATAAGGACGGGAAGAAACTGGACACGCTGGTAACGGACAAGACAGGCTATGCGGAGACAGGGCTGCTTGACATCTGCACTTATAACAAAGACGGCACTTTTGGGGAAGATATACCATATTATATCGTGGAAACAAAGGCTGCGGAGGGTTATATCCTTGATGATACCCCGCATGAGGTTCTGTTACAGTATGATGACAGCGCAACAGAGACAGTGGTCTATACACTGAAACTGAAAAATAAACCGAACAAGCCGAGGCTGCCGCAGACGGGCGGAAACTATCATCCGTGGATGTTTGCTGCATTAGGCGGTGTGTGCATTGCCAGCGGTGTGCTGTATGGAAGGAAACGTAAGAAAAAAAGAGCATAACAGATTGTTAATATGAGATTTGGGAGAGAGGCCGCATTGGTTTCTCTCCTGTTTTGTTAGGAGGATTTTGTAATGATGGATTATGAAGTATTCAAAGCAGTAGTGAAAGAAAAATTTTTAAGTTATATGCCGGAGGAATACAGGGATGCGGAAATTAAAATCTACCCGGCAAAAAAGGTAAACCGTACACTGGATGCGCTGACTGTGATGCTGGGGGATGATTCCCGTGTATTTCCGACTATTTATATCAATGAGATGTATGAGCATTATCAGGACTGTGGTGATTTGGAGACTGTATTCCGTGAGGTGGCACGGCAGTACGCACAGACAGCGGAAATGGTAAAGGGCCAGAAGCCGGAAGCGGTTATGGATATGGAACATTTTAAGGACAATGTAATTATGTGCCTTATCAACACGGAGCAGAACCGGGAGTTGCTGGCAGATGTTCCAAACAGACAGTTTCAGGATTTATCGGTTATATACCGGTGGGTAGTTGACCGCACCCCGGAAACAGTTGGAAGTGTACTTGTTTCCGACAAAGTGGCGGAAATGGCCGGGATGACGGAGGAGGAACTGTTCCGCCATGCCTGTAAAAATACAAGGGAATTGAACCCAGTCAGCATCATGTCCATGCAGGAAGTTATGTTTGAAGTGTTATCCATACCGCCGGAAATGAGGGATATGTTTGGGAAGGAGCTAACTCCCGCAGACAATATGTGGATTATCAGCAATGAAAGCAGGATTAACGGTGCAGTCTCCATGCTGTACGAGGAAAACCTCCATGAACTGGCGGAAAAGCTGGGGGATGATTTGTATATTATGCCCTCGTCTATCCATGAAGTGGTAGCTGTCCCGTCACAAATGGCAGAGGGAGATTTGACATCGCTGCTGGAAATGGTACAGGAAGTGAATATGGGAAGCGTAAGACTGGAGGAGCGTTTGTCAAACAGCGTTTACCATTATGACAGAAATGCAAGGAAAGTGACGCTGGCTGCGGAATCCCCGGAAAAAAGGCTGGATGGCAAGACAACAGAGCTGCCGCTGGTTCCGGAAGAAAACAGGACAAGATAGGAGCAGCATATGGAAGAAGATCAGACAAGGGATATTTCAGAAAAAGAGCTTGTAAAACTGTTGGAATCCATGCCGGATAACGTGGTTGTTCAGGTAACTTTCGGGGAGGAGGAAAAGGATGGGAAAGGAGAATGACTTTGCACTGGAAGTCGTGTCTGTACGGTTGGTCCGGGATGTCCCCATTTTGTCAGGGACAGAAATCAATACAGCAGAGGATGCGGTTAGGTTAGTGGGGCAGGAACTGTGTGAAATGGACAGGGAGGTGGTGTGTGTCATCAACCTGAAGGCGGACCGAACACCGATTAACTGTAATTTTGCCAGTGTCGGTTCCTTAAATAATTCAATGGCACATCCGAGGGAACTGCTGAAATCAGGTATCCTGTCAAATGCGGCAGAAATAATCCTTTGCCACAACCACACTTCCGGAAACCTTTTACCATCAGAAACAGATGTGCGGCTGACACACCGGATGCAGCAGGTATGTGAACTGGTGGGGATTCCTCTTGTGGACCATGTGATTGTCGGCGGGGACAACAGCCGGTATTTCAGTTTCCACGAAAAAGGGCTGGTAAAAAACCCGTGCATGGCATACCAGACTGATTACCGTCAGCTGGAATGGGACAGCCCGGCAAAGGTGGCAGAGAGAGGGGGAGGAAGATGAGGTTTACAGCGGATGAGCTGGCACTTGCCAAACAGGTTGATTTGTGCAGGGTGGCGGAGCATTTGGGCTATACCGTAAAAAGGATCGGGAACTACCATACACTGAAAGAAATGGATTCCATCCGCATTTATAACAGGAGCCACTGGTGCCGTTTCTCAAGGCGGTATGACAAAGGGGAGAACGGCGGCAGCCAGATTGACTTCTTACGGGTGTTTGCGGGGCTGGATGTGAAAGAGGCGGTGTTCTGGCTGCTGGATTTTGCGGGATACCGGAGGGAGGAAAGCGTCAGGGACATTCAGAACCTTGCCCCGGCAAGGGAAAGAGAGGAAACTAAAAAGCCGTTTGTACTGCCGAAGTTTGCAGGGAGCAATGCCTATCTGTACCGTTATCTGGAGCATGAGTGCGGGATTGCCCGGCCGGTCATTGACTTCTTTGTGAGGAAAGGGATTTTATATGAGGCGAAGAATTACCACAACATTGTTTTTGTGGGGACGGACAGGGACGGCGTGCCGAAGTTTGCCAGTATGCGGGGTGTCTTTGATAAGAATGGGAAAGGCTTCAAGTGTGACGTGGCAGGCAATGACAAGCGGTACGGTTTCCACTTCCATTACAGGGACAGCAAAGAAGTATTTGTGTTTGAGGCAGCAATCGACCTGATGAGTTATATCACGATGTTCCCGGAGGACAGGGCAAGCATGGTAGCGCTTGGGATGCTGGCGGATGCCCCGCTGGAAACATTCCTTGCGGAACACCCGGAAACGGAAAAAATCGTGTTCTGCCTTGACAATGACGGGCCGGGGCGGAAAGCAGCAGAGGCATTGTGGAGAAAGTACGGGGACAAGGGTTATCTGGTGGACATTTTCACTCCCCCGGAACCGTATAAGGACTTCAACCAGTGGAATGTGGAGATGAAAAAAGCAAAAGAGCAGGAGAAAGCCCGTGAGACTGCCAGAGTGATGTAGAAATGGTGTAGGTTTCGGGATTTTTGGTGTAGGAACGGTGTAGAAAATGCAAAAAATGGTGTAGGAATGGTGTAGGCTTTTCGGACAGCCTTTTTTTGATGGTGTAGAAATGGTGTAGGAAAGCAGGAAAATGATGTAGGAATGGTGTAGAAAATGCCCAAAGCGGTGTAGGAATGGTGTAGATTTTCCTATTATATGATATTTACCGTATTTTATTGGGGGTTTCAGGGGTTACTCCCCTGACCAGAAAGCCGGGCCATTGGCAGGCTTGCATTTTGTGACACAAAATGCGTATCTGGCGAAACCTTTGGGAGTGCAAGGGAGCCAAAGGTTTCGGGGGCAGGGAGGATTTGCAGCAGGATAAAAAACAGACAGGTAAGGAAATGAAAACAGGAGGTGCAGGGAGCATGGGAACGGAAGTGCTTGAAGTAAATATGCCCGGTGAGCTTGTTATGTGGCTACATCTGGCAGGATCAGGGGTAAGCATGGGACAGAGTGAGGCGGGAATCATTCTGGACTATCTGAAAGAGCATAATATGACACTGGCTGTCCGTAATCAGGAACTGGTGGTAAAAGATATGGGGGAGGAATCCCCGGAGTACCGGCCATATTCCATAGATGATGCCATACACGATGTATGTGAGTGGAATCTGGAACTGATAGACGAGATGGAGGACGGCATGAAAAATCCGGACTGCCAGGAGGACTATAACCGGTTCAGTGACGCACACGGCATTCTGAAACAGCAGGAGGAAGTGCTGGACGGGCTGTATAAACAGACAAAGTATGAGCAGATTGCAGTGGAGTGTGCAATGGAAGTAATTACTCTTGCATTGGGGGAGATACCGGAAGGAGTGCGGGAAAAAATGAAGATATACAGCCAGGGCAGAGCGGAAAGGAGCGCAGGGGAAAAAGAAAGCGTACAGGAATTTATGCAGCGCAGGCAGGAAAGGGAAAGGATGAGGTAGATGGCAAAGGAGGTTGTAAAGCATTTCCGTCTGACTGCCCATGATGCGGGGATTTTCTCTGATAAGGCGAAAGAGGCGGGAATGAAGGAATCCGATTATTTCCGTCTGCTGATAACGCAGAAGCCGAACGATTACCCGGAAGTGAGGCAGGGGTTGAAAGCCCTTATCAATGAAGTGAACCGGATCGGCGTCAATATCAATGAGATTGTCCATAACAATAATTCGGGACTGTACCGGGAGTCAGACAAAATCCGTCTGGTTGCCTATATGCGGAAACTGAATGAGGAAATGGAAAGGGTGGTGGCGGCTCTTGGCTATCACTAAAATTCTGACCATAAATGACAGCGGCGTGAAGTTTTCGGGGAAACATCTGGAACAGGCGGTTTCCTATATCCTTGACAGGGAGAAAACGCAGGACGGCAGGCTGGTAACGGGGATTAACTGCCAGCCGGGGAAAGCATATGGACAGATGGCGGCAACGAAACAGAAGTATGGAAAGACGGACAAGAGGCAGGGCTACCACCTCATCATTTCTTTTGAGGAAGGGGAGGTAAGCCCGGACACCGCTTTTGAGATTATACGCAGGTTTGTGGATGAATATCTGGGGCAGGAGTATGAGGCTGTCCTTGCCGTCCATGACAACACCGCCCATGTCCACGGGCATATCATATTCAACAGCGTGAATTACCTGAATGGAAGGAAGTACCGTTACGAAAAGGGGGACTGGGCAAAAAAGATACAGCCCATCACGAACCGCCTTTGTGAGGAATACGGGCTTTCCACCATAGATATAGAGGAACACGGCAGGAAACGCAATGAGAGGTATAAGGACTGGAATGAGTTCCGGGACGGGAAATTCATCTGGCGGGAAATGATACAGAGGGATGTGGATGCCTGTGTCATGCAGGCAGATTCCTTCGAAGGGTTTCTTGACCTTATGGTGGAAAAGGGCTATGACATTAAGCAGAATAAATATCTGGCGGTCAGGCCTAAGGGGATGCAGCGGTTCTGCCGGTGCAAATCTATGGGGGATAACTATACGGAGGAAAGAATACGGGAGAGAATCCACTCTGAAAACATGGAAACCTATGCAAAAAGAGACCGTGGGCAAAACCCTCATACCATTGAACTGCCAAAGGATGAGTTCTTACGCAGGACAAAGCTGACCGGCATACAGAAAACCTATTATGCGAAGATATGCCGCCTGCGCCATCTGGAAAGGCTGCCTTACAGCAGGGCGTGGGAGTACCGTGAGGAAATCCGCAAAATGCAGGAAGTCCATGAGAAGTATCTGTTCCTTGTAAAGAATGGAATCCATTCCCTAACGGAACTGGCAGCAGTCCGGGACAATCTGAAGGAAAAGGCGGCAGAGTGCCGGAAGGAGAGGCGGGAATTGTACCGGGAGAAAAAGCAAATGGAGCCGCTGTTTTCTCTGGCAGATAAGATGTCGGAATTAGCCCCGGCAGAAAAGAGTTATCAGGCAGGGGATGACTTTTTTGAAAAGGAACACCTGCGTTATCAGGCATTGGAGGAGCAGTTGCGGAGTGAGGGGTATTCACTGGAAGAAACAGAAATACTCCGCAAAAAATATAAGGATAAGGGCAGCGGCATTTACCAGAGGCAGAGGGAAATCAGCCGTAGGTTAAAAATGTCAGGGGAAATGATACGGGAATTTACGGAAAGCCTGGAAAGGACACGAAACAGACAGGTGGAAAAAACAGAACAGGAAATCAGCAGGGACAGCCGGAGTCAGGAATGACTTATTGCGGGCTGTTATTTTTATATGCTGGACAGGTAAGTAGAAAATGTATGGATGGAGGTAATGGCAGATGGCAGAAATAACTTTTTTTGCGGCGGAGTGCATGGAGTTCCCAGATAGGCTTGGGGAACTGCATGAAAACCTGACGCTGCCGGAGGCAGTGGATGTGTATATGTGGATTTGTGCGGGGAACAAGCCATATGGACCGGGGATCGGTTTTGTGCTGCAGGATGAAAGCATTCCTGATTATTCCGGCACAAAATGGCCGTTATATCAGGGCAGGGGGATTGCACAGGATATGATTGACTTAATCCCGGCATACCGGGAACACCCTCTGGTAAAACAGGCAGTGGAGGATATGAAACCATATCTGGAAATGCTGGAGGGGAAAGGCAGGGAGGAGCGTGGCATGGAACGATCCGGAGGAGCAAGGAGATGAGGGAAGGTTTACCCATGCGGAATCCCAAAGGAATATTAGTGTATGTGAAAAAAACAGGAAAGAGAGGCAGGATATGGAAACAAGGAAACCAGAGAATGCGCAGGTTGCATCCGCCATTATGGAGTTTAAGGAAAAGGGCTGTAAGGATGATGCGTTGAAACTTGCAAAGGAGGATTTGGAGCTTGGCTACCCAAAAGAACTGGTTGCCCTGTATGCGGAGGCGGGATGGCAGATGGACCGCTGCAGGAAGTTTTCTTCCATCATGCGGGCAGACAGTGACGGGGATTTGCTGCGGCTGCTGGCAGGGGGAGGTTTCAATCCCTACCAGATGCAGTTACTGGCAAATTATTATGACAAAGGCGTGACGGTGGCGCAGCTGTCAGACGTGGGTTCTAAAAACCTGACCGCCTATGACATGGAGCAGGCATTGAAACTGGTATATCAGGCAAACCGTGAGGCAGGGGCGGCACGGGAAAAAGAGAGCCCGGAAACAGAATTATCACAGGAGAAGATTACTTCCATGACGGAAGAACTAAGGCAGAGGGAAAAGGAGCTGGAGGCTCAGCAGGAAATCAATAACAGGCAGGCGTCAGAGAATGCGGAATTACGCACAAAAGCGGAAAGCCTGGAAAAGCAGGTCAGGGAACTGGAGCAGGATAAAGCAGGCTATGACAGTGAAAAGCGTTCCATCTTAGAGGAACGGGACCGTTTCTATCAGCAGAACCAGACACTTCTTGAGGAAAAAAGCCAACTGATAGCAGACCTTGAGGCAGTCCAGAAAGAGAAAGACGGGATGGGTCAGAGGTTAAAAGAAATGGAAGAAATGGCAGTGTCAGGGGCAGCAGGGCGGCAGACAGCAGCGGGACAGACAATGGCAGCACGGAATACTGCCGGGGAACAGCAGCCGGCGGGGAGACAGCAGGCTGCCGGCATAGGGCAGAAAATACCGGAGCAGCAGGGAACAGGCCCGGAAAACAGCGGTGACGGGGATATGGAAAATAATGATTTCCTTGTTGCCATAAGGGGCAAAAATGGGGAAAAGCACCTTATCCCGGTAGAGAGGACGGTACGCAGAAAGCCGGAGGGGATCAGGGCGTTTGCGGAAAAGATTTTCGGCAGGGGCAGGCAGGGTTCAGGGCTGATAAAGCAGCTGACAGGCAAAGGGTTAAACCCTGCACAGATGGAACAGGTCAGGATGGCGATACAGGCAGGGCTTGTTGAGCAGGAAATAAACGACCTGATTGACAGCGGTTTCAGTGCGGAGGAAATGGCACAGGCTATTGAGATTGTGGTGGCGGAAAGGGCCTACCAGTAAAGGAAAATATTTAATACGATTGGAGGTAAAAAATGTCAGAGATAGCAGACGCAGTACAGATTATCCGTGTCACTTATGACGGGATAGAGATAGCCATGAAAATGGGGAGTGCCGGAATCCATTCCATGCAGAAAGCGCTGGATTTGATTGTGGCAATGTTAGAGCATGAGAAGGAAATGGGAAAGACAAACCTGAAGGGGCTGCTGGCAAAAGGCGGCGACATACAGGTGCTTTCCTTTGCGGATGAGGATTTGAAGAAGTTCCGTAAACTGGCGAAAAGATACGGGATTCTGTATTCGGAAATGCCGGATGCCAACAGGAATGACGGTATTACGGAAGTGATGTTTCATTCCGAGGCAGCGCCGAGGATACGGATGATGTCGCAGAAGTTACAGGACGGCAGGGTATTCAATATGGATGAATACTTAAAAAGCGGCAATGAGGAAAAGCTGAAACAGATATTACAGTATCTGGAGAATGAAAAAAACGGAAAATCCCCACGGAAACTCCATGCGGATGAGACAGTCCGGGCAGACAGCGCCATTGACGGGCTGATACAGAAAGTCGGCCATTATGCAGTGGAGAAAAAGCTGGTCAGCGTGGAGGCGGTAAAGGCAGACCTGCAGGTGGGGGCAGACGAGGCGGAAAAAGTGATCGGGCAGCTTGCGAAGATCGGTGTTCTTGACAGGGCAGATGATGCGGGCAATTACCGTGTCATCATGGAACGGGAGGCGTTTGACCGGAGGATCAGCAGGTATCAGGAACTAAGCAACCGCATGAGGCAGATAGCAGCGTCGAAAAACACTTCACTGCTTGACATTACCATCACAAAAAAGCTGATTGCACAGGAAAATGACCGTGCCGTAAAGACAAGGGTGCCGGGCATGTATGGGCAGAATGAGGGGTATATCTGGATAAACAAGGCAGATATTATGGAAATCCATAATGGAAAGACGCTGCTCACCTATCTGGACAAGAACAGGGAATATAAGATTTACTCCGCAGACAACCGGGTACTCCGTACCATAAAAGGGGAAGAACTTTACAGCGGGCATTATGACAGGGTGGAGGCAGCAGTAAGGCAGCATTACAGGGCAGCAAAGCCGCAGCCGGCAAAAACAACGGAAAGAGTCAGGAGGCGTTAGCAATGCAGACAACAAAGAAGAAACCAAATATCATAATGATTGTAATTGGTGCCATTGCCTCTGCCTTTCTTGGGTATCTGGTGGCAGGGGCATGGCGGGAGGGGATAGAGTTTAATGAGTTCCTGGAGAGGTTTTCCATTGTATGTTCCTATCCCCTTCACGATTATTATAATGAATTTACCTTCCGCATGATCGGCTATGCACTGCTGGTATATGCGGTAATCGTGGTCATGTATTATACAAGCCAGAGGAATTTCATGCCGGGGAAGGAATACGGAACTTCAAAGCTGGCAGATATAAAGCAGGTCAACCGCTTTCTGGCAGACAAGGATGAGAACAGGAACCGCATACTGAGCCAGAATGTCCGTATGAGCCTTGATACAAGGCACACCAAACTCAATAACAATGTCCTTATTATTGGTGGTTCCGGTGCAGGAAAGACGTTCTATGAGGTAAAGCCCAATTTAATGCAGTTAAACACTTCCTTTATTTTAACCGATCCGAAAGGGGAACTGCTGCGGAGCGAAGGGGAAATGCTGAAAAATAACGGTTACAACGTGAAAGTCATTAACCTTCTGGAAATGGGAAAGTCGGACTGTTACAATCCCTTTGCCTATATCCGTGAGGAAACGGATGTGGTAAAGCTGATAACGAACATTATGAGCAACACCACCCCGAAAGGCTCCAACCCCTCCGATCCGTTCTGGGAGAAAGCGGAAGGGCTGTTCCTGCAGGCACTTTTCTATTATGTGTGGCTGGAAGAAAAGCCGTCAAAACGGAATTTTGCCTCTGTGCTGAAACTCATGGAGGAGGCAGAAGTCACGGAAAAGGGCAAGCCGTCCATGCTGGATACCAGAATGAAGTTTCTGGAGGCGACAAGCCCTTTGAAAGATAACCACCCGGCGGTCAAGCAATACAACAAGTGTATGCGTGGTGCGGGCGATACAGTCCGTTCCATTATTATCAGTGCCAACTCCCGTCTGGCAACTCTGGAGAATAAGCAGGTCCTCCGTATGCTGTCAAGGGATGAGTTAAACCTTGCGGAGCTTGGCATTGGCGTCAATGGGGATGGAAAGACGAAAACCGCATTATTCTGTGTGATACCGGATTCGGATAAATCCTATAACTATATCATCGGAATGCTCTACACGCAGATATTTCAGGAACTGTACTATCAGGCGGATTTTAACTGCGGGGGCAGGCTGCCGGTGCATGTCACTTTTATGCTGGATGAGTTCAGCAATGTGGCATTGCCGGATGATTACTGCTCGCTGTTATCCACCATGCGCAGCCGTGAGATTTCCAGTGTGATTATCATTCAGAACCTTGCACAGATAAAGGCACTGTTTAAGGATACTTGGGAAACGATACCGGGGAATTGTGACAGTTTGGTTTATCTCGGCGGAAACGAACAGAGCACCCATGAGTATATCTCAAAGCTGCTTGGCAAGGCGACCATTGATAAAAAATCAAGTGGGGAAACCAGAGGTCGGCAGGGAAGTTCCTCAAGGAATTATGATGTCCTGGGCAGGGAGATTATGACACCCGATGAAGTCAGGAAGATGGACAATAAAAAGTGCCTTATCTTTATCCGTGGGTTCGATCCGATACTGGACAATAAATATAATCCTTTTGGACACCCAATATTTTCCCAAACCGCAGACGGGGAAGGCGTGCCTTATGAGCATGAGCCGGCAGCGGAGGGGGAAAGTGTGGAACCGGGATTTACCATACTGAATGAGAAGTCACTTGCCTACTATGAGGGACTGAAAGCAAAGGGGGAGCCGGTTTATATTGACACAATCCCTTATGAGGATTTCATGCTGTTAGGGCAGATGGAAGTGGAAAAACGCTTTATGGATTTGGATGAGCAGGAGCAGCGGGACCGGCTGAATGAGGATATGGAGCCGGAGCTGGAATATGCCTTTGATACGGAAGATGAAACAGGAGAACCATTTGCAGCAGGAGGTTCAGGGGTGTCAGATGTTCCAGAGGTTTTCGATGCAGGAATACCGGAATCCTTTGTAATAGGAAATGAAGGAACGGAGGAGCCGGTTGTGGCAGGCAATGACGGAAAGCCGGAGACGGTATCAGAAAGGAGAAAACAACAGCAGCCTGCAGGCAGGGAGGACCAGGCAGCAGATTCCATTTCCTACCGTATGTTCCACTGGAAATTTACCGTGGAGCAGAAAGAGGAATTAAAGCGGGCAATGGCTGTCCGTGTGCCAAAGGATGTGATACTGTCATACTTCTATCCGGAAACTTCGGTGGTACGGATGATGGAGATACGCAGAAGATACGAATAAAAGAAAAATAGTATGAAAGGGGGCGGTTAAGGCATTAACGTACCGGGGAAAGCCCGGTTTCACTTAAGTAACGGGAGTATTCCCGATGGATATAAAGAGCAGATGTGGATGGACTTGTTTCATCAGCGGAGATAAAAAGCCGTGGATGGAAGAAGTCTGTCCATATTTTTATCTCCGTTATTTTTGAAGAAAAGGAGATAGCAATGATGAGAAACAACACAAGTAAGAAAAAACAAAACAATATTGCCGGTTTCTGCAAAAAGGTTCTGGTTCCGGCTTTTGCCGGGGCGGTGTATGCCATGTCACAAATGACAGTGACGGCTTTTGCGGCGGGCGGAGATACCAGTGCCGTCACAAAGCCGCTTGACAACTTAAAGACGTTAGTGATTGCAGTGATCGGGGCAGTGGGCGTCATTATCCTTGCAAAAAATGTCATGGAATTTGCACAGGCATACCAGCAGCAGGATTCCTCTACCATGAACTCCGCACTGAAAGGGATCGTTGCGGGAGCTATGATGGCAGGGATTTCCTCTGTGCTGACATTCTTGGGATTTTAGGAAAAGCGGAAATGAGGTGACTTGAAATGGACATTTTTAAGCTGGGGGATAAAATCCTTGCCCTTCTGGAGGCGGTGTTCGGGTTCTGGAATAACCAGATTTCCCTTATATTTGACCTTTTGGGGCAGTCCCCCGACGCATTTAAGGGAGGCGGGCCGTGGAATGTCATAGCCGGCATTGAGCCTATATTTGTGGCTGTCGGTTCTTCCCTTGTGGTGCTGTTCTTTGTGATAGGGTTCTGCTCGGAAAGTATTGATATAAGGGAGGAAATGAGGTTTGAGGTAATCCTGCGTATCCTGATCCGGCTTGGGCTGGCGGAGTATATGGTGGCAAACAATGTAACGATCATGAAAGCCTTTTTTACTTCCATCGGCAATCTGGTGGGGCTGCTCAGTGCAGGGAACAACACGGAACTGAAAATCGCAAAGGAACAGGCGGAGGTTATTGAAAACTTAGGGTTTGGGGAGAGCCTGATTATGCTGATACTGGCGGCATTGCTGTCGCTGATAGTGATAATCTGCGGTTTCTTCCTGCTTTACACGGTATATTTCCGCTTTCTGAAACTGCTAATCATCGTGCCAATCGGTTCGATTGCCTACTCTACCATGAGTGGCAACCGGATGGTGGCACACACAGCCGTCACTTACAGCAAGTATTTCCTGTCGGTGGCGTTTGAGGCGGTTACAATGGCACTGGCGATTATCGTCTGCAATGCCTTTATCAATGCGGGGCTGCCGTCCTTTACGGGGGATTATTCTGATTGGGCGAAAACCCTTATTTATCTGTGTGAGATGACATTTACGATTGCGCTGACCGTGGGAAGTGTAAAAGGAGCCCAGAGCCTTACCAGTAAGGCGTTGGGACTATAGGAGGTATGTGAATGAATAAACAGTTGGAAATGGAAAGCCGTTTTTCGGGGAAGGTAAAGCTGGAACTGGAAATCAGTTCCTATATGGATAATAACAGGATTTATATCGGACTGGTTGAAGTGGATGGGGAATATCCGGAACCCTTTGCGGATTTGACGGTAAATATCAGTGCGCCATGCCCGGATTACTGCGGATATGTTGATACCAATAACTGCCCGGAACTGGAGGGGTTCATTGAGAAACACGGGCTTGGGGAGTTTACAGGTTTGATGGGAAATAGTGGTTTCTGTTCTTATCCGTTGTATCTGTTCGACCCGGAAAAGCTGCGTGAGGTAGCACCGGAAGGTATGGAGAATTTTGAACGGACGGTTATGGGTATAACACGGGAAAAACAACAGGAAAAACAGCAGGAAAAAGGCAGATAAAGAGAGGGCTGGCAGAAAAAGTGATATTTGCAAAAAGGAAAGGGGGACAAATTTTTGAATATCAGGAATGTTACGACGGAAGATTTACGCTGCATGGGGGATAAGGAGGGGCTTGTCCTGCTTGGCTGCGGAGGGGAGCCGAAAGAGTGGGTGGACGGAATCAACCAGATGCTCACAGAGGCGGGCATTCTGCTGGATGGGACAGAGTTTCAGGAAGTGTCCGTGTTTGAGCATGACGGGCTGGCCTGTATTTTATATCCTTTTGAGGATGTAAAGCTGGATATGGGGAAATTCGCCATATGGCGGTTACAGACACATGAGACATTTGGCGGCACATGGCTGTCTGACTATGTGCCGAACCGTCTGGGAGGTTTCAGAAAGGAATCCGTGGAAAAGCCGGACTGTGCCCTGATCGGGGAAAATGGCAACATCTTTAATCTGGCGGGGATTGCCGCACAGACGTTAAGGGAGCATGGGCTGAAAGCGCAGGCGGAGGAAATGAAGGGGCGTATCTGTTCTTCCGGCAGCTATGATGAGGCTCTCTGTATCCTTGGCGAGTATGTCAATATCACATCCGTGGATGGGCAGGAGTTTGTGGATACGGAAAGGGAGAAGGAAACAGAATGTAAGGAACCGGAAAAGGAAGGGAGGGGAAGATAGCAGTGGTTATAGAAATCAACAAAAACATTGACAACTACAAGGAGTCCGTGGTGTTGGGGCTTTCCGCAAGGCAGCTTGTGTATTCCGTCTTATCCGTGGCCGTGGGCGGCGGGATTGTGCTGCTTTTGTATCAGCATGTGGGGCTGACAGTCAGCACCTATATTGCTATCCCGGTGGTTGCGCCCATCGCCATGACGGGTTTCTATTCCTATCATGGCATGACATTCATGGAAATGATGAAATTAAAGCTGCACTTTGCCTTTGCGAACCAGGCCTTAACGTATGCTTCCACGGAGGGGGAGCAGGCAGTACAGAAGTTACGGCAGGAGGAAGAAACAAAAAATAAGACAGCAGGGAAAAGCAGCAGGGGAAAGAAAGGGGGCAGCAGTGGCAAAGGCGACTTTGCCACGGTCCGAAAAAAGATGATCCGTATGCTTATCTTAACAGTTTTATTTCTTATTGTTTTTATGGCTTTAGCCGTCTGGTATAAGTACGGACGGTAAAAAAAGAATAATCAACAGTCAGGGCATTTTCCGCTGTATGGGGAGAATGTCTTTTTTTATTGGGAAAGGAGATATATGCAGGATTTAACACACATCAGCCTGTTTACCGGCATTGGCGGGCTTGACCTTGCGGCGGAGGCGGCAGGGTTCCGCACCGTTGCACAGTGCGAATGGGCTGATTTTCAGAATGAGATATTACAAAAACATTGGAAAGATGTGCCGAGATTTAAGGACATCAGGGATTTGAACAAGGAGGAGTTTTATGCGAGAACAAACGAACACAATGTCACACTTATCTCAGGGGGATTCCCCTGTCAGCCGTTTTCCTTTGCCGGGAAGCGAAGGGGCTTTGAAGATGACCGTTACCTCTGGCCGGAAATGCTTAGAGTCATCAAAGAGCTCTCCCCCGCTTGGGTGCTTGGAGAAAATGTTGCTGGGTTCCTCAACATGGGGCTCGAAAAGACGGTTTCTGATCTGGAAGGAGCAGGCTATGAAGTCCGGGCCTTCGTACTACCTGCTCTCGCCGTCGGCGCGTGGCATGAGAGGAAACGGGTATTCATTGCCGGACACCTGGCCGACGCCGGTGGCTTCCATTGGGAAGATGGATGTTTCCACTGCCCTCATTGGCAGGATGAAAAAAACGGGGACGTTAAAGAAACTCAACTCAACGGGGACGCTTTGGCAGCCAAACCTGCAGATGAAAGTGTTCTGCACCCCGGAAGTGATGGAGCAGACGGGAACGGAGTTTCACGAACCGGAGACGGAGGAACAGAAGGAGCTGTTTACGGAAGTCGTGGACCTGTCCATGAAACAGCACAAAATCAACCCGGACTGGGTGGAATGGCTGATGGGCTTCCCCATTGGATGGACGGACACAGGCAGTGGGAACGGGAGCCGGAAGGGGTAAGCCGCATTGCAGAGGCGCATCCGCTGTGGGGCAGCCGTATGTTTTCACTTGGGAATGCGGTGGTGCCGCAGCAGGCTTACCCGATACTGAAATGTATTGCGGATATTGAGACCGGCAGGTGTGCGTCATTCTGTCCGGAGAGGAACCAGTAAGAAAGAAAACAGTACAGATGGGGAGCCGGCAGGGAGTTTTCAGCCGGCTCTCATTATATATGGAGGTGCAACATGGGAATTTTTTCAGATGGATTTAAGGAACTTAAAAAGGCGGATGTACCCCTTTACAGAACCCCAAAATCCATACAGGAAACGATTGAAATAGTATCGGTGGCGGAAAACGGTATTTTTGAGGTGGGCAGGGGACGGAATGCGTCCATGAATAAATATTCCAAATGTTACCGGTTTACGGACATTAACTATACAACGGCAAATGAGGAGGAGCAGGAAAGCATTTTTGAGAGGTACTGCAAGTTCCTTAATTCACTGGACTGTAATTTCAAAATCACGGTCAACAACAAGAATAAGGACATGGCGGATTTGAGGGAGATGGTGCTGCTTTCGTATCGGCAGGATGGGTTTGACCGGTTCCGTAAAATCTACAATGACATCATAGAGGACAAAATCCGTGAGGGCAGGCAGGGGATAGAGCAGGAACGGTATCTGACACTGACCGTAGAGAGGAAAAATTTTGAGGAGGCAAAGGCGCAGTTTGCCACGCTGGAGGCTGTCCTCCACAAAGCGTTTGGGGAGCTGGGTACTGAGATAGAGCCGCTTTCCGGCAATGAGAGGTTAAAGGTATTGCATGACTTTTACCATCTTGGCAGGGAGGATGGTTTTGATTTTGACATCAGGCACGCAAAAAAGGTGGGCGCAGACTTCCGCAACGATTTATGTAATGGGATGCTGAAATACTTCCCAGAGCATATCGAGGATGAGGGAAAGTTTGTGAGGGCGCTGTTCATCAAAAAATATCCGAGCAGCCTTTCCGACAGGTTCTTAAATGTAATCACTTCCTTACCCGTCCACTCCATTGTGAGCATTGACGTGGTGCCGGTGCCAAAGGATATGACGACAAAAGAGCTGCAGAAAAAATACCTCGGCATTGAGAGCGACATTATCAAGCAGCAGCGGGTAAGGAATAAAAACAATGACTTTTCCTCTGAAATCTCCTATGCAAAGCGCATGGAGAAAAAAGACATTGAGGAAATCATGGACGACGTGAGAGAAAACGACCAGTGCTTATTTTATACGGCGGTCAGCATTATCCTTGTGGCGGAAAGCAGGGAGGAGCTGGAGAGTGTCACGGAAACGGTGGAAAGCATTGGAAAGAGCAACTCCGTAACCATAGACACCCACTACCTGAAACAGCGGGAGGCATTAAATACAGCACTCCCTATCGGGGTAAGGCAGGTGGAGACCATGCGTACCATGCTCACACAATCCCTTGCGGCATTACTGCCCTTTAATGTGCAGGAATTAAATGATGCCGGCGGCAACTATTACGGCATTAACCAGATAAGCAAAAACATTAACGTGGGGAACCGGAAAAAACTGATAAACGGGAACGGGTTTATCTTTGGCGTGCCGGGTTCCGGCAAGTCCTTTTTTGCAAAGCAGGAAATGGGCAGCGTGTTCCTAAATACCGATGATGATGTGATAGTCATAGACCCGATGAACGAATATTTTGACATTGCGGCGACCTATGGCGGCGCGGTGGTAAATTTATCCGCTTATACAAGGAACTTTGTCAACCCGCTGGAGGCGGATATGGCGCACATCAATGAGAAAGGGCTGCGGGAAGTAATCGCTGACAAGTCGGAATTTATGCTTTCCCTCTGCGACCAGTTGTTAGGCAATGCCCTGAACCAGAAACACCATTCCATCATTGACCGCTGTGTCCGTGGGCTTTATATGGCGGCATGGAAACAGCAGAGGGTCCCGGTCATGTCGGATTTTTACAGGATACTGAAAGCGCAGCAGGAGATGGAGGCGCAGGAGCTGGCACTTTCCCTTGAGCTGTTTGTGGAGGGTTCGCTCAATATTTTCAACCACCATACAAATGTGGACGTGGACAACCGTTTCACGGTGTACGGCATTCAGGATTTGGGGAGCCAGCTTGCACCGGTGGCAATGCTTGTGATGATGGAGGCGATCCAGCAGAGGATAATGGACAACGCAAAGCGGGGCAGGGCAACATGGCTGTATATCGACGAGTGCCATGTGCTGCTTGGCAGTGAGTACAGTGCAAAGTATCTGCAGCAGCTTTGGAAAAAGGTCAGAAAGCAGGGCGGGTTATGCACGGGTATCAGCCAGAACGTGTCGGATTTATTACAGAATTATATTGCCACCACACTGTTATCCAACAGTGAATTTGTGGTGCTGCTGAAACAGTCCAATGTGGACAGTGCAAAACTGGCGGAGACCATAGGCGTGTCGGATGCGCAGCTGCGTTTCGTAAGCAATTCTTCCAGTGGTACAGGGCTGCTAAAATGCGGGAGCGTTGTCATTCCTTTTGATAACAGGATCAGCAAGGACACGGATTTGTACCGTCTTTATAACACGAACCTCCATGAGAAGATTGCAGAGGGGGCATTGCAGAAGAAACAGGGCAGCGGTTTTGGCAGCGGGGCAGAAATGGCAGACGGATTTATGCAGCAGTCAGAGGTACAGGAAACAGAGCCGGCAGATGATTTTTTGCCGGAGTGGGCTGTGCCGGAAGTGGCAGCACCGCAGACAGAACCAGTGGGGAATTTCATGCCGGAAATGAAAGTGCCGGGATGGGATATGGCAGAAAATGTTTTTGCGGAAAGCAGCAGTCAGCCGGACAGCATGGCCTTGTTTTCAGAGGAGACAGCCCCCACAAAAATATATGAGCCAAAGCGTCATAAAAAGAATAGTGGTTTTAACTTCCCGGAGCCGGAGCAGGCAGCAGAAACAGCAGGAAGTGACTGGATGATATATGGTTAGGTTTTGCCGGGGAGAAATCCCCGGTTTTCTTTTGGAAAGGCGTGAGGAAAATTGAAAATCAGAAAAATAGATGACAGGCCGATGGTAATCCATACAAAGAAAAAGCCCAGACTGCATCTGCATACAGGTAAAAAAGCGGCGGTAAGAAAAAAAGCGGAAAATACTTCTGTAACCGTAAAAAGAAGAAAGCCGTATTCAGGTATCAGGGAAAGGCTTGCAGAGTCCGGAAAGTCGGTCAAGGTCCGTAACCAGAGTTTGAAAACACTGGCGGCAGCAGGGGCAAGAGCCGGGGCACGGCAGGTTGAGGGCGGCGAGGAAATAAAGGAAAGCCTTGATCTGGCAGCAACGGCAGCAGCCCCGGTAATGGGTATCACTTCCGGGGCGGGAAAGCTGTACCGCAGGAAAAAAGCAGAGAATAAGGAGAAGGAAAGGGAAAGGAAAGCGGAGCATAGAAAAAAGCAGATACAGAAAGATACCAGGCAGGCTGAAAATTCTGGCCGTTCAGGGAAAAATGCCGGTAATAAGAAAAGAGACCGGAATGGGAAGAAAAGAAATGGAAAAAAAGACAGTCCCGGTAAAAAGCGCGGGAAAGGTTCAGTCAATGGTGCCGTCAAGGGGCATATGATTGATACGTTCCTTGAGGCATTCCGTACAGAGAGGGAAGAACAAAAGGACCTGATTACTTCCACAAAGTCAGCGGCAAAAGCGGCTGCCCTGCTGCTTGCGAAGCAGGCGGCGGTGGTGCTTGCTCCTGTACTGCTTGTTGTATTTTTTGTGATTGCCGTTGCGGGAATTATTGTGGTTGCCATACTGGCGGTTATTTATAATTCACCGCTTGCCATCTTCTTTCCGCTGCCGGACACAGGATATGACAATCCACGGACTGTGTTAAGCGAGTATTACCGGGATTTTAACAGCCAGATTGCCTCACTGGAGGAAAAGGGATATGTTGTCACATACCAGAACAGTGAGGACGGCGTGCCGCTTTCCAACTTTAACGATACCCTTATGGTTTATATGGTAAAGTACGGGACCGGACAGGCAGCCTATGTCATGGATGACGAGGGGAAGAAACACCTCAAGGAAGTTTTCGATGAAATGAATTATTATGACAGTTCAAGCAGTGCGACGCAGATTCCGGCAGGGGCCTCGTTAGGAGAAGTAGTTACCACTGGCTACTGTAACTGTTCCCTCTGCTGTGGGAAATGGGCAGGCGGGCATACTGCCTCCGGCACAGTCCCAAAGGCGGACCATACGCTGGCGGTTGATGCACACAGCCCAAAAGTGCCGATGGGGACAAAGATTATAATGAATGGAAAAACCTACAAAGTGGAGGATACGGGAAATTTTGCCCGGTATGGTACGGATTTTGACATTTATTTTGACAACCATGCAGCAGCGCAGGCCTGGGGCAAGCGGAAAGTGGAGGCGTTTCTGGCAGAGGGAAACGAAAATACCGTGGAGGTTGTTGTGTCTGGAACATTAGTACACAATCTGACCTATGAGGACTATATTGCTTTGGATAAACTTACAGAGGAGCAGGTTGACTGGCTAAAATCCATGATGAGTGATGAAATGCAGGATAGTCTGCTGGCAGGTACCGGGGGACAGGCGGTTGCTGACCTTGCCATGACAAAGATCGGCTGCCGGTACAGCCAGGACAAGCGGTATCAGGAGGGGTATTATGATTGCAGTTCCCTTGTGCAGAGATTGTATAAGGAGGTGGGTATCGACCTTCCGGCGACAGCAGCGGCACAGGGAGAATACTGTTATAAAAATGCCATGATAATCAATAAAAAGGATTTGAAACCGGGGGATTTGATATTTTATTCTTACGAGGAAAATGGGGAGTTCCGTAATATCTCCCATGTGGCAATCTATGTGGGGGATGGAAAGATGGTTCACGCTGCTAATCCGTCAAGGGGTGTAGTGATTGATCCGTTACGGACAAATAATGTTGTATTTTATGCCAGGCCGTATTAGACGGTCCGGCATTTTTTGAAAGGAGAGTGAGCTGCATGAGGTTAAATGACATGCTTTTTGTCATAGCCCACCGTAAAGACGCAGAAACCAATATGCTTATGACATTCGGGGAGTACAGGGAAAGGGTTCTGTACTACTGGTGCCAGACAATGGACCAGGCAGCAAGGCATATAGAGAAAATACTGACGCAGAGGGAGGATAAGGAGGCGTGGGCAAAGATTGACCACGGAAAGGATTATGGTTATGATGTGCGGTTCTGCCATGATGAGCAGGACCTGAAGGATTTTCTCCACGGGCATTTCAATAGCTGGCCGGAATGGTATCTTGATGCTGACAGGTGCAGTGATGAGTGCCTCAGAGTATTAGGGGAACACAATATTGACCGTAACGGGGTTTCTATGGGGGATTCCTTCCGGTATGAGGAACAGGAAAGCTTATTTGAGCAAGGCAAGGTTTTACAGGATTTTGACAGGGCGGATTACCGGGTGCTGGAATGCTACAGCCAGAATAACCTTCTGCTGTTAAACCAGAAAACAGGAAAACTTCTGGTGGCAGTGGATGTGAAATGTTATGACCGTTATCCTTATGCCGGGAGAGCCTCAAAGGAAAACAGGGAGACGGGGATAAAATGGAAACAGGCGGTTTACCTCAACCCGGTTCCGTCACAACTTGACTTCAAGGCACTAAAGGAAGAATACGGGGAGAGAGGAATGGAACCGGTGGAGAAAAGTACGGAGGAAAAGATACAGGACGCAATTTCAAAAGCCGGGGATATGCCGGACGGAAGTCTTGGGGAGGCGATTGACCGGGCAATGGAAATATATCAAAAATCTCAGATTGACAATAGCGGGCAAACACAACAGATGACAAGGCACCCGACATTGAATGATATGAGGAGGTAATACAGGAAAAGAATGAATATCTATTTTTGCCGGGCTGCATTGGAAGGCTCCGGCATTTTTTGAAAAGGAGATGTATATGAAAATACAGGATATGGTTCTTGTGATAGAGAACACCAAAGGCAACGAAAAAAATATGCTGATGACATTGAAAGAGTACAAAGAGGCGTATCTCTTTGTGTCATGTTTATCAAGGGAGGAGTCGGCACAGGCATTGAAAGAGCTGTTTGACACAAAACTGTCCGGGGCAGGAACCGGATGGGCAGAGAGGTATATTACGGCAAATAAAAGCTATTATGCGAAATTCTGTAGCGGCAGTGATGAATTGCAGTGTTTCCTCCACGGCAGTTACAATGACGATAAAGAGTTCCGGTTTGACAGGAAAGAAAGCAGCAGGGAATGCATGTGGGCATTGGAGGAATACAATCTTGATGTGAATGGGGCAGCAAAAGGTTTCATGTTCCATTATAAGCAGAGGGAGCATGAGTTTCAGTCGGGGGAAGTCCTGCACAACTTTAACGGGACGGATTACAAAGTTATAGAGTGTTATAGTAAAAAAAATTTTCTGATGATGAACATGGCGTCGGGAGCTTTCATGGTAGCGGTGGGAGTGGCGTATTATGAGCGTTATCCTCATGCGGGGGAGCATACAAAGGATAATGCAGAGACGGGGATTCAATGGGATCGTGGAGAGTATCTTTCTGCCAGACCGTCGGATATTGATTTTGCGGCACTACGGGCAGAGTTTTGTGAGCCTTATGAGCAGAAAGGAAACAGTTTTCCTATTGAAATCCGTGAGGTATTATCAAGGGTTGAAATCATTCCGGCGGAAACATTAGGGGATGCCATTGACAAGGCAATGGAGCTGTATAAACATTCAGAGATTGTCTTGGATGCGGAGGATTTTAGGGACGTTTCCTACCTCCCAGCAAAGGCGGAAAGCAGATAGGGGGAGCAGCGTATGGGCGTAGAATATATGGCCCGCCAGATTTATCAGGATGTTATTTCAAGGGTAACACGGACGGAGGCAGACTGGAAAGCGGTCTGCCGTCTGGCAGGGCAGATATACCGGTATGAGTTTGACAACGTGCTTATGGTGTATGCGCAGAATCCGTCTGCCACGCTGGTTGCAGACTATGACACATGGAAAAAAGTACACCGCTATGTCAAACGGGGCAGCAGGGGCATTGCCATCTTTCCGTCAAGGGCATTAAAGCCGGAGCTGCGCTATGTGTTTGACATTGGCGACACCGGGGGCAGGAATGTTAAGCTGACATGGGATTTGGAGGGGGAGAACCTGCCGGATTTGCTGTCGGCACTCTGGAAACGGGGAGAGACCTCTGAAGAACCAAAAACAGACAGAAAAAGCCAGTTAGAACAGTTAAAAGCCTTTACAAAGCAGGAAGTGCGCGGTATTCTAAAAGAGGACTTCGGTAAGCGATTTGCCGAGGCCGCCATGCTTGCAGGACGTGAGATAACCGGCGGAGAGAATGAAACGCCAGAGCCTGCCGCACAGAAATTGATATTTAACAGCATTTTCTATGCGGTGGGGACAAGATGCGGATTTGACTTAAGTAGCGGAGAACTGGACTTAGGTGCAATAGTTAATGTGAAAGATGAGGGCTGCATTAGCGTACTTGGTACTCTGGTAAGTGACGTATCCTGTACTGTTCTTCGGAATATGAACCGCGAAATCATGAGTATTGAGAAGGAAAGGAAGGTGCGTTATGGAAACACTGGCAATCAGCTACCACGAAGGGGAGGACGGGATGCTGTACCCGGACATCAAGGCAGCAGGGCAGACAGAAACAGGGACATTAGGGAAGTTCGGAATCATGGCGAGGGAGTATCTGGAGGAAAATTACCCGCAGAGATACCGGAGCCTGGTAAGGTTCGGGAACCTCTACACGAAACTGAAAGAAGTGGAGGAGGAGGCAAACAGGATGCTGGAAAGCCTCATGGAGAAGTATCTGGAAAAACACAGGCCGGAGAATCCAAATTCCACAATGGAGATGTTCCGCATCAGGAAACAGGGGATGATGGAGGCAGAGGAAATCATCCGTCACGACCTGATAAACCAGTTTCATTAGAAACACAGGAAGAATTAAATAAAGAGCTGGATGACTTAAATTCATTCGGTACAGAGAGGGAAGCCGTTTTCAGACAGGCTTCTCTTTTTGATTACAAGGAAACAGGGATTGACGATGGGGAGGAAGAACCGTACCAGACAGCAGAACCGGAGGAGGAGCCTTTTGATGATTTTGCCATTCCTGACGAGGCAGATCAGATGGGGATACCGGATGCCGTGCGTTTTGAACAGGCAGAACGGGAGAAGGGGCAGGGATTACAGGAGCAGGCAGAAGAAAATCCGTTTTCAGAGCCTGCCGGTATTGGAGAAAAAGATCAGAGTCCAGTGGCAGCAGATACCGGAAACGAAAAGGCAGGACAGTCCCATAACTATGTCATTGACATCCACAATCAGGAGATCGGCGGGCAAAAGGCGCGCTATAAGTGGAATGTGGAGGCAGTCAGAACCTTAAAACAGGTGGAGGCAGAGGGCAGGAACGCCACACCGGAGGAGCAGGAAATCCTTGCAAGGTATGCCGGGTGGGGCGGCACTTCACAGGCATTTGATGAAAAAAGCGAAAGCTGGCATAAAGAATATGCAGAACTGAAAGAGCTTCTTACCCCGGAGGAATACCGGGAGGCGAGGGCAACGGTCACGACAGCTTTTTACACGCCGCCGGAGATAGCCGCTGCCGTGGGAAATGCACTGGTGCAGTTCGGGTTTCAGGGCGGGAATGTGCTGGAGCCGTCAATGGGGACAGGCCATTTTTTTGGGACCATGCCGGAGCAGTTGCGGGGCAGCAGGCTTTTTGGTGTGGAAAAGGACAGTATCAGCGGCAGGATTGCAAAACTTTTGTACCCACAGGCGGATATACAGGTAAAGGGATTTGAGGAAACGGACTTTACGGATAACTTTTTTGATGTGGTAGTCGGTAACGTGCCTTTTGGGGACTTTAAGGTTTATGACAGGAAGTACAATGCGGAGAATTTCAAGATACACGATTACTTTGTGGCAAAGTCCATTGACAAGGTAAGGCCGGGCGGCATTGTTGCCGTGATTACCACAAAAGGGACAATGGACAAGAAAAATAACAGTGTCCGGAAATATCTGGCGGAGCGTGCAGAGCTGGTCGGTGCGGTCAGGCTGCCGAACAGTGCTTTCAAGGCAGAGGCAGGGACGGAGGTTACCAGTGATATTTTATTCTTCCAGAAAAGGGAGCGGAAAATATCAGTGGAGCCGGGCTGGGTTCATCTTGGCATGACGGAAAACGGGGTATCGGTCAACTCGTATTTCGTGGAACATCCGGAAATGATGTTAGGGCATATGGAATATGATACCGGCAGGTATGGCAGTGATTCCAGTTATACGGTGTGCGTCAATGAGGAGGAAGATTTTGACCTGTACGGGGCATTGCAGCAGGCAGTAAGCCACCTTTCCGTACAGATACCGGATTATGAAGTTTTACAGGAGGAGGAACCGGAGGAGAGCATCCCGGCTGATCCGGACGTGAAGAATTACACCTACACGTTTGTGGACGGGACACTGTATTACCGGAAAGATTCCAGAATGTACCGGCAGGAGGTGGGGAATACCGTGCTTGACAGGATAAAGGGAATGGATGGGATACGGAAATGCACCAGACGCCTGATAGACATTCAGTTAAACGGCTGCAGTGAGGAGGAACTAAAGGCAGCGCAGGGAGAATTAAATGCTGTTTATGACAGGTATATAAAAAAATATGGTTATATCACTTCACAGGGTAATTCAAGGGCCTTTCGGGACGACGAGGATTACCCTCTTTTATGTTCACTGGAAATGGTGGACGAGGAAAAAGGCACTGTCACGAAAGCGGATATGTTCACAAAGCAGACGATCCGGGCAAGGAGGGAAACGGACCATGCGGAGACAGCGGTGGAGGCGCTCAACCTTTCCGTATGTGAATATAACGGTGTCAACCTTCCGTATATGCTGGAGATTTATGAGCCGGACATCAGCGGGCAGGTGGAAAAACTCAGGGAAGAACAGGCAGACACTTCGGGAGATATTATTCTTTCAGAAGATGCCGGAAGGGAACTAAAGAGGGCAAAGCTGGTGGAAGAACTGAAAGGCATTATTTTCTTAAACCCGCAGAAATATCTTCCGCATGACGGAAACCAGGGATGGGAAACAGCGGATGAATATTTGTCCGGAAATGTCAGGGACAAGCTGCGTGTGGCAAAGGCAGCAGCAGGGGAACACCCTGAACTGTTCGGGGACAACGTGGCAGCGTTGGAGCAGGTACAGCCGCAGGATCTGGATGCCGGGGAGATTGACGTGCGGATCGGCACGACATGGATTGAGCCGGAGGATTATGAGAGATTCCTTTATGAAACCCTGCACACGCCGGAACGGGCGCAGGCAAGGAGATATGCCTATGGCACTTCCGGGATACAGGTGCAGTTAAATAAATTCCAGATGGAGTGGTTTGTGGAGAATAAATCCCTTGACAAAACTTCCGTGGCGGCAACAAAAACCTATGGGACGTCAAGGATGGATGCCTACACGATTTTTGAGAATACCTTAAACCTCCGCACGGTAACGGTCAGGGACCGCATTGAGGATGGACAGGGAAAATACCATTATGAAACGAACCAGAAAGAAACCATGCTTGCAAGGGAGAAGCAGAACCAGTTAAAGGAGGCATTCCGCAGCTGGATATTTGCAGAGCCGGAGCGGAGAAATAAATATATCAGATATTATAATGAAACTTTTAACAATGTCAGGCTGCGTGAGTATGATGGCAGCCATTTACAGTTTCCGGGCATGAACCCGGATATAAAGTTAAAGCAGCACCAGAAAAATGCGGTGGCAAGGATACTCATGGGCGGTAATACGCTGCTTGCCCACTGTGTCGGGGCGGGGAAATCTTTTGAAATGATGGCGGCATGTATGGAACAGAAACGCCTTGGGCTTGCAAACAAGACGGCAATGGTCGTGCCAAAGCCTCTGATCGGGCAGACGGCCAGTGAATTTTTACGTCTTTATCCCTCTGCAAATATTTTAGTGGCAACGGAGAGGGATTTTGAGAAAAAGAGAAGGAAACAGTTTATCTCCCGCATTGCCACCGGGGATTATGACTGCATTATCATGTCGCACTCCCAATTTGAGAGAATTCCGGTATCAAAGGAACGGAGGGAAATGCTGTTAAACCGCCAGATAGATGATATAAATTTTGCCATTGCGGAAATGAAAGAACGCAATCAGGAACGTTGGACCATCAAGCAGATGGAGGCACAGAAAGCGCGGATGGAGGAGCAGCTCCAGAAAATGGCGGATGAGATACGGAAAGATGACCTCATTACCTTTGAGGAACTTGGCATTGATTCCATCATGGTGGACGAGGCGCACGCATTCAAGAATCTTGCCGTATTTTCAAAGATGAACGTGTCGGGGATAACCGGCAGCGGCAGCCAGAGGGCAATGGACATGTACCTGAAATGCCAGTATATCAATGAGATAAATGGCGGCAGGGGCGTTGTGTTCGCCACGGGGACGCCGATCAGCAATACGATGGTGGAAATGTATGTCATGCAGCAGTTCCTTCAGAAGGACACATTGGAGCAGCTTGGGATTTACCACTTTGACAGTTGGGCGGCAAACTTCGGGGAGCAGACAACGGCGCTGGAACTGACTGTGGAGGGGAGCGGGTTCCGCTTTAAGACAAGGTTTAACAAGTTTACCAACCTGCCGGAGTTAATGAATATCTTTCGGGAGACAGCGGATATCCAGACAAGGGACATGCTTGAACTTGACACCCCGGAGCTGCGGGATGGGAAATATATCATTGTGGAGAGTGAGCCGGACTGGTATGTGAAACAGGTAATGGAAACTTTTGTCCAGAGGGCGGAGGCAATCCGTAATGGGAGGGTCGATCCGAAGGTCGATAATTTTCTTAAAATCACCCATGAGGCAAGGCTGTTAGGAACAGATGCAAGGCTTTTAACCCCGGATGCGCCGGAAAGCGCGGACGGCAAGTTAAACAAAGTGGTGGAAAATGTGCTGTATGAATACCATAAGGCGGAGAACGAGGGAAAGATTGGCACACAGCTTATTTTTTCTGATATCGGCACACCGAAACGGGCGTGGTCGGAGGAAATGCTGACGACACCGTGGCATGAGACAGGGACATTTGATGTTTATAACTATATCAAAACGGAACTGGTAAAACAGGGCATCCCTGCGGAGGAAATTGCATTTATACATGACTGCAAAACTGACGCACAGAGGGATGCCCTGTTCCGTGAAATGCGTTCCGGCACAAAAAAAGTGCTGATTGGCTCTACTGACAAATGCGGTACCGGCGTAAATGTGCAGACACACCTTGTTGCCATGCACCACTGCGACTGCCCGTGGAAACCCTCAAGTATAGAACAGCGCGAGGGAAGGGGACTGCGGCAGGGCAATGAAAATGATGAGGTTGCCGTGTACCGTTATGTGACCAAAGGAACCTTTGACGCTTACAGTTGGGCGCTGGTCGAGAACAAGCAGCGTTTTATTTCGCAGGTAATGACAGGAAAATCTGTTTCAAGGACCTGCGAGGATATAGATGAGGCAACCCTTTCCTATGCAGAGATAAAAGCGGTGGCGACAGGCAACCCGATGATAAAAGAAAAGATGGAGATTGATAATGATGTGCAGCGGCTCAAAATGTTAAGGGCAACTTATGACAGCCAGCATTATGCCATGCAGGACAGTTTTATGGTGAAATTCCCGAAACTGATTGCAGCAGCAGAAGAAAAGTTAAAATGTGTCCATGAGGATGTCAGGGAACGTGACAAAAGACTGATTGCCGGGGCAGAGTTTTCCATTAAAGTAGGCGGGATGACGTTTACAGAGAGGGTGGACGGCGGCACTGCCTTTCTGTCTGCTGCCGGTAAATGCAAGACGGGGACAACAACCGAACTGGCAGAGTACAAAGGTTTTTCTGTCCTTGTGGAAAAGAACTTTATGGGGGCGGATTATCTGGTACTGCGGGGAAATACAGAGTATAAGGCAGATATGTCAACCTCCCCGGTCGGCTGCATGACAAAGCTGGAAAATCTCTTTAACGGGATTCAGGGAAACATTGGTTTTCTTGAGGAAAGGCTGGAGAAATACCGCCTTGATATGGAACAGGCAAAGTTAGAATATGATAAGCCATTCCAGTATGAAGAAGAATTGAAAACAAAGCTGGCAAGGCAGTTTGAGTTAAACAATCTGCTGGATATGGAAAACCAGACACCAAAAGAGGAAGAACAGGAACCGGAGATCAGCCATGTGGCGGAACCGTCATATGAGTATGGGACAAAAAGGGAGGAAAACCGTTGAGAAGTAAAAAAACAGTCATGTTAATTCTGATTGGGATAGCCATTGCGGCTGTCCCTTTTTTTCTGCGGATGCGGGAGCAGCAGAGGGCAGACCAGTATATCAATCAGTTTGAGGAGGAAGAAGATGAGGAGAGTGAAGAAACCGGCAACCGTAAAAAGAAGGCTTCCCCATATCTGGCGGAGGGTGCCATCGGGATTGTTGAGATACCGGACCTGAAAATAAAATACCCGGTATTTGAGGGGACAGGCGCGGTGCAGTTAAATGAGGGGATCGGACACATGGAGAGCAGCGCACCTTTGTGTGACAAAGGGAATTGTGTCCTTGCCGGGCATAACGGCAGCAGGCGGGGGACTTTTTTTACCAACCTTAGCAGTGTCAGGACAGGGACGGAGGTAAAGATAACCACGAAAGCAGGCACGACGCACAGTTATACGGTGGAAGAAATGCGGGTGGTAAATCCCTATGATGAATGGGTAACGGAAGAAAGCGGTACAGAGATGCTTACCCTGTTTACCTGTGCTGACCACGGGACAAGAAGATTTGTCTGCAAATGTGTCCCGGTTAAGGACTATGGCAGTGAAAGGGGGAATGCCGACAGCGAATGAATGTAACCCGTAAACCATGAAATTGATTTAAGAGTATGCAGGAGGCGTACAGAAAGCGAGGAAAGTATGAAGTATGAGATTACCGTAGGGGAAGTAAAGACACAGAACAGCAATGTAAAGGGTTATGCGTCCGTGGTGTTTGGGGACAGTTTCAAGGTCAGCAATATCACGATTCTGGCAAGCAGGGATAACAAGCTGTATATTTCCATGCCGCATTATGCAAAAAGCGGGGAGAGTGAGAAAAAGGATATATGCTATCCGACCACAAAGGAGTTCCGTGGGGAGCTTGAGGGAAATATCCTTCTTGCACTGGAGAACCTGCAGCAGACGGGACAGAAAAAATACCTTGTGGGGGATGAGCAGGACATGGAGCTGCCCTTTACCGTGGCGGTCACACCTTTTGAAAAGGAAAACAGCAGTATCCGTGGGCTTGCCCGCATTTATCTGGATGACTGCTTTGCCGTCAGCAATATCAGCCTTGTCATGGGGAAGAACGGCCTGTTTGTTTCCATGCCTTCCTATAAGACAAAGCAGATAGACGAAAATAACCGGAGTGTGTACCGGGACATCTGTTATCCGGTAACGGGAGAGTTCCGTGAGAAAGTAAATAACCTTCTGACGGATGCTTACGAAAAGGCAATGGCGGAAGTGCAGGAGAATGTGTTGGAGCAGGCAGACGGGTTTATGCCGGCACAGGATTTCCCGGATATGGAGCTGCCAACCAGATAGTACCGGTTAGGAAATGGTTTGCCGGAGCCGGGGAGCGTCTGTTTCCCCGGTTCCGGTGCAGTGAAAGGAGAGGATGGAATTGGCAGAAGGACAGACGATCAGCAGTGATAACCGTATTGTGGAACTTTTGGAATTACTCACAAATAACCAGATGAGCGCACAGGCAGAACAGGTAAAACAGTTGTGTGGGTATGTGGGAACGCTGGAACGACAGTTATCATCTATGACAGAAGAAATAAAAAACGTGCGGCAGGAGCTTGTGTCCATGAAAGAGGACACCATATCAAAGCATGTGAAAGACGGCCTGCAGAAAGCAGCGGATACTTTACAGAAACAGTGCGATTCACTCAAACAGCAGATAAACGAAGTGAAACAGAAAATCTGTGAGAGGGCAGGAAAGATTGTGGATGCGGTAAAGCGGAAAGGGCAGAAAGCTCTTTATAAAATAACGCAGATAACCGGTATGAGGAAAAAGCTGGTTGCCGTAAAAGATAAAGTGGACAGGGCAATCGACAGAGTGGAGAGTCTGGAGAAAGCAGTGGAGGAATGCCGTGGGCAGCAGGGAAAGGGCAGACAGGCGGAAACTCCATTACCGTGTATTGCCGTAGCAGAACCGCAGGTGAAATATGGTGCAGAACTGTTTGAGCAGTATCAGAGGGAGCATGGTGCGGAACAAATGGCTGAGGCAGCAGGGCGGACGGTAACGCAAGAAGTGCAAAAAAGCAGATAGGAAATGCCGTGTGTGAGGGGTATGTGTAACGCATACCTCTCATTTTTTCTTTACTGGTACAATGCAGATTAAGTAAACTAAGAACCTAATTTACTTTTAAATTCCTCTACTATTTTTTCTCTTTGTGCAGGTGTTTTAGCATTATCATATTTTTGTTGATATTCTTTTTTTATTTTAGAATTTTTAGTTTTCCATCTTTCATATTCTAGGGATTGTTCCGGGGTTCTCAATCCACTTTTCTTTGAAGGAATAAACTTGTTTCTGCTTTTCAGTGCATTTGTGTACGCTTTCTGTATTGGAGAAATATTTTTATTATATTTCTCTTGAGAGGCAACTTGTTGGCAGGTCATATTTATATTGGAAAGTTTTGTGTTACAGTATCTTGCTGGTTTATTCGGATTGAATATAAAGTATTTGCCACAATACTCACAACGTTTTAAATAAATTCCCGTTTGGGCCATTTTGAAAATTTCACAGTCAAAAGCCTCTCTTAATGTCATAAATTCATATCCATTAAGTACATTCAGGTTATTCTTGGTGTATTTTTGTCTTTGCGGTTCTTTTAGATTATATTCAGCCATAGATGTTTCATTTTTTTCTTCAGGGTCAATAAAAGGTATTGCGAATAACTCATAACGGTTTGTAAATTTTTCTTTTTCGCTTGGTAATATAACAGCTTTTTCATTAAAATGAAGTGGTCTGTTATAATAGTGGTTCATTCGGCATAAAGGAGTAAAACCTGTAATAAAATCTCCATAGTCTATATCAAATATTTTTTCAACTATGCTTATTATTTCTTTTTGTAAGCTTAAATAGTCGAAATCATTATTATCTTGAATTGTATACTCGCTATAATCACAAGGAGCAAAAAAACGATTGTATTGTGATGTTAAGTGAAAGATAAGTTCCGCTTTCCACCATACCACATCTCCACCATCAATATCGTATATATGTAAATTCGGAAAGAATTTTTTAATATTTGCAAGTATTCTGCCTGTTTCGATTTCATCACAATCAAATCTTCTCTCAAATTTTTGAATAAATAAAAGTATTTCATTCCTTAATAAATCATATTGAGAAAAATCGAAGTTGATAAAATCTAATAATGGTTGACTCAATTCGATACTTTGAGAATAAGAACCGTTTTCATCATCATATTCAGTTATTTTTTTGTTTGCAGTATCAAAATTATAAATGAACATTATTTCTCCTTTAATTGACGAACTATATAAAATAAGTAAATATATATATTTCGCATAGTACGACTATTTATATTGAATTATAACATTTGCTGTTATAGAATACAAACATAAATGAACTATGTAAAAATAATAAAATAAATAGTTCGCAAGACGGTATTGATGGTTTAATTTTATAAGAAAGGTGTAAGAGTGATAAAGAAAATGTCGTTGAATAATAATTCAGAGGATTTAATAATCCTTGTGCAGAAACTTAGAGAATTAGGCAGGGAAGGTTCTTATTGGGATTTTAAGAAAGCCTATTCATCAAATAAGGCGGAACTGTTATTGGATATAATCTGTATGGCTAATAATCAGGAGGATAGGGATGCCTATATAATTTATGGAATTGAAGATTATACAATGAAAGTAGTCGGAGTGGAAAAGGATACCCATAGACTAAGATTAAATCAGTTATCACAATTTTTATCTGGAAAACACTTTTCTGTGTATGTTCCAGAGATTGATTTACAGACAATTATATTAGAAGGACACGAAGTTGATGTATTGACAGTATTCAATACAAATCATACGCCATATTACATTGAAAAGGATTTTGTTGATGGCGAAAAGAAAGTTATTCATGGCGAGATATATGTAAGATTGAATGATAGGAAAGCAGGAACAAGTGAGGCGGCGCCATATTCTTGTATAGAGCACCTTTGGAAAAAGCGATTTGGAATAGAGTTATCTATAATGCAGAGGTTGAATATGCGTCTGGAGGAATATGATCGGTGGCAGTTTGACTGGGGAAATAAAAAGTATGCATATCATATGGATTTTCCAGAGTTTCGTATGGAATTGGAGGATGATTTTCGGCAGGGATGGGTTCCGGCTACGGCATTTTATGCACATCCAGTTTTTTATTGGGCAAAATTAAATATTCTCTATCATAATACTATCATTTATGAAACAAATATGTGGAGCTTTGATGAGTATAGGAGATATTTGCCTGAGGCAAAAGAAACGGTGCCGAAATTCAAAATGGATTATTGGTATACTTATTATGACTTGAGCAAAATCGAAGGAAAACTTTTGAAAATTTTTACTCATGGAAAATGTAACATCTCTAGTCGGGAGGCAAACAGAAATCAAATACTGATATTCAAGGATAAAGAGGATAGAGAAGAATTTGAGATTTATTTTGAGGAACATTTTGTAGATTTTACTGATGAAGAAATTCAGGAGGAGTATCAATTTTATATACAAGAGGAGGATAGAAATGAATGGGCAGGAGGGGCTTATTCTGTTTTTCAAGTTGCTAAGACTGCTAAAATTTATGAGAAGTGGTGTGAAGAAACCCATCGAAAATATTATGAAGAATGGAAATGGGAAATATGACATAAATACAATGTATTTTAGTGAACGGAGGATGGAAGGTAAATGCATGATGTGAATATGACAGACTGGTTTACAATAGGAACGATTGACCGTGACACGTTTGCGATCAGTGAATATAAGCATTGGGAAGAAACTCATTGCTATCTATTGTGTGGGACGGAAAAAGCTGTTTTGATTGATACTGGCTTAGGAGTTGACAATATAAAGAGAATTGTGGATAGTTTAACATCACTACCTGTTATGGTAATTACTACACATATCCATTGGGACCATATTGGTGGGCATAAATATTTTAAGGACATTGCAGTGCATGAAAAGGAAAAAGACTGGTTATCGGTTCAGTTTCCAATCCCGTTACAGGCAGTAAAAAGTAATCTGATGTGTAAACCATGTGATTTTCCGAAAAATTTTAACATTGAGGAATATCAAATTTTCAGTGGAACACCGCAGAAGATTTTATATGATGGGGACTGTCTGGATTTAGGGGATAGAAAGCTGACGGTTATCCATACGCCCGGACATTCACCGGGGCATTGTTGCTTTTATGAACCGGATAGAAAATATTTGTTTTCTGGCGACTTAATATATCAGGGCTGTCTTGACGCATTTTATCCTACTACAGATCCGCAGTTGTTTTTACAGTCTGTTAGGAAAATACAGCATTTAAGTATAAGCAGAGTATTACCGGGACATCATCAGTTGAACATTCCTATTGATATAATTGGCAGGATTGAAAATGGATTTAGCAAATTATCAGATGAAGGAAAGTTAAAACAGGGGAATGGCGTATTTGATTTTGGAGATTTTCAAATACATATTTAATCGGGATTGTTGGAGAAGAATACATGGAATAATTTGTGATGTGAAAACCGCTGTAATGGATTTATGCCATGTACAGCGGTTTGTCGTTTGTGTTCGGATTATAGACTGTGTGAAAACAGTATGTGTTGAAACTTTAATGACCTATTTTCGCAGTGATGTTTTTAAGGCTTGTATGGTATCTGTAATAATCATTAGTTCGTGGCTGGTACAATCTTCAAGCAGACTTGCAATTTGGCTGCAGTAAGAGTGTTCTGCATTTTGCAATTCATCACATAAAAGTTCATCCGCAGAGCAGGACAATGAATTAAGAATTGTGATGAATACTTTCAGGCTTGGAATACAGTTGCCTGTTTCTATATGGGATATATGGGTAGTGCCGACTTCGCATAATTCTGCCAGCCGTTCTTGGGAAAGGTTGTGCTCTAACCGCTTTTTTCGGATTCTGCTACCTATGATTTTATAATCTATCATATCGTCACCTCTCTGTAGATTGTATGTGCAATCCGACTATATTGTAATGACTTAAAAGTGCAAACAGATAAAATAATGCAATTTTCTATAAATAATTGTAATGGATGTGACGATATAAAAGATAAGACGAGTGGCAGAAAATGGATTTTTGGTTTATATCAAGGAGGATGAATGTATGGATGTTTCAAATGTAGGAGCAGCAAACGGTTATCAGTACAATCCGAAAACAACAAGTGATTTGCAAGAAGAAGTCAAGAATACACCAGATTCTGAAAAAAGGGATTTAGGTGTGATTGTTGAGATTTCAAAAGACTCTCCAGAGGCTCAAAAAATATCAGAGTTAATAAAACAGAGGATAGATGGGCAGCAAAGAGGAAAAAGCAATCCATCAATGCACAGGATTATTAACGGTAACAGTGCAAATGGCATGGTCAGCTTTTACGGTGCAAGCGTGACGAAAGAGCAGAGTGAGAAACTGCAAAGTGTGATTATGGACTTGGAACAGCAGGGCTTTGTAAAGGCTACGCCTAATGCAGATGGCAGTTATCAGGCAGGCGATGAAGCATTAGGCTACACATTGGAGCCAGGAACTTATGCACAGCTTGGACTTAAGGTCTCTCAGCTTTCCTATGCTTGCAAAGAAATGGGATTATCTGACGAAGTGGCAGAACAGATAACAAATGCATACGGTAAACAGGCAGAGGAAAAAATCAATAAAGTAAACAGCATGGTTGAGTTTGCTGCAAAGCAGGTAAAAGTTGAAAGAGAGAAATTTTATGCGGAACATGGAACACCTAATTACAAAAAGGGAATTACTCCGGTGGCAACAAATACAACAGGGAAAGACAGCGTAGAAGTAAATAAAGAATCGAACAATGATGTATACAAGATGTTTGCTAACCTTGATGTAAGCAGCAAAGAAAACTTTCGGAGCAGTTTTGAAAGAGCACTGGCGGGATTTAGGAATTATTTTGTTGCTGATCCGATTGAAAATTATAATGGAACAAACAAGGAGCAAATGCAGTTAGATGAGTTGTCAAAGAGATTTCAGAGTTTTTTAGAAAAATAGGAGGTAATGGATATGAATATTAGTTTTAATGCAAATAATTCTGGTTATACGGGAATTAACACTGGTAACAAGCAATATAAGGAAGTGGAAAAGAAAAAACTGGAGGCAGTCATAGCAGAAGAAGCTATGATGACACCTGAACAAAAAATGTTGTACGAGTTATTGGGCGGACGTGAAGCACATATGCGAAATGTAATGCGTAATTATAATTCTGACGGAGATTTTATCGGACCAGGGGGAATTGTGGTTCCTGGGATGTATCATGGAGAAGATGGTTCTGTAGATCGTTCAACGTGGCAGCAGTTGATTGATGTTTCTGATGATGCAAGGCAAAAGATGTTTGACAATGTTAAAAGAGAGTTTATTCAGGAGAACGGAATTTCCAATGGCGATACAACGAAAAGGTCGCAAATATTCAGAGAATATCAATTAAGCGTAAAGAAAGAGGATCGTGCAAAGGGTACATGGACTTTGCAACAGTATGAGGGGAAATATCGTTCTGCAATGTATGAGGCAGTAAAGGCGGCTAATCCAAACTGGCGGCCGGGACAGTCATTTGATCCTAGAATATTAGACAGCGTTACAAGGGAGTCCGTAGAAAGTACACTTGTTAAAAGTGGCAATACGCTTGTGAAAAGGTCGTCTGTTTCAGGCAGTTCATTGGATTTACAGATATAAAATTTTTTCAGCTTAATAGAATCGTTTGGGAGAAATAAAAACGGTTTCAAAAGAGTGGCAGCAGTAGAAATTGTAGACTATATGGCAAGAAATGTTTTTTGTTTATATCGAGGAGGTAATGTCAATGAATATGGATTACAGTTATTTGTTTGAGCAGATGTTTGGAGTAACAAACGTTGCAAAAAATGCGGCATCAGGCGGAAATATGGTTAAAATGTCAGACCTGTCAAGTTCTTCCGTACAGGCACAGTTAAGGGCAGCAGGGATTGATACAAATAGTAAGCAATATCAAACAGTTGTGAAAAGTATGATGACTGCTGGTCGCGGTGGCGGATATTTTACAATTCAAGGAATTAAAAATCGAATGCAATATTATGATGCAGATGGAGATCATATCAATCAGGCGTTTGGTGTATCAGGTCTTACTGTAACTGATAAGAACATTGCGAGCAAAAACAGGATTATTTCTATACCCGAAAGTAGTAGGGACGAGATGTTTGAACTTACAAAGAAAGAATTTTTACAGGAAAATGGTGTTGCTAATGGGGAAACAACAAAGCGGAGTGATGTGTATCGTAAGATGTATCCCCAGATAAGTAAAAATGACAGATTAGCAGCAGGTAATACATTAAGTCAATATGAGCGTGCATATAGACAGGCCTTTGTTGATGCAGTGAAAGCTATAGATCCTAAGTGGGAGCCAGGAAAAGAGATTCCGTCAGGAGCATTAAATGGAATCACAAGAGGGTCTATCGAAAGTTCACTTGTGAAGTCAGGAGGAAAACTTGTGAAAAGGTCGTCTGTTTCAGGTAGTTCATTGGATTTACAGATATAAAATCTGCCCCTTATTTCGCAGAGGCGTTTGTGATATGATACCTCTAAAGTAACAGAATTTTATATTTAATCTGTCTGCTTTAGAGGTATCATATCATTTTTTGCAGAGGCGCATAAAACTTTGCCACTGCGGTCTGATCGGAATTATTGCAAGGGAGCAGGGGCGGCTCTAAACGAAAGAGGGGCGGCGGATAAGAAAAATAAATTGTGAGGTGGACTCATGGGAATTTCGGTTTCAAACACAGTAAATTCTGCCAATACAAAATGCCATATGTCATTAAGCAGTAGTGGAGGACCTGACTGGTCTATAATTCCAAGTTCCGGGAAAAGCAGTAAATCAAAAGGAGAGTTTACTGACGAGATTAAGGAACTGGCACGAAAGGCTGCGAATACTACAAACAAGGCAGAATTGGAATATATCCATAGGCGGCGGACGGAATTGTGTGCAGAGTATATGTCTGATGTGTCGCCCAACAGGAAGGCATTATACCAGCAGGCTAAAAATACACTGAAAGGACAGGGCAGCAACCCAAAATGCCACGGGAGCGGGGAACTGACATTGCTTGACTTTCTGGAATCGGCGGAGGGGAGAAACAGTAATCTTGCTGAAAAGAAGTTTGCTCTGACAGGTGGCGGTACACTTACCTGTCCGATTCTGACAGGGCAGACTGTCCGAAAACCTGATATGACATGACAAAGTAACTTGGTAAATGCATCTGCAAAAAACGTAAATGATTTATATATAAAATGCGTACCTTGACAACTGAATAAAGTATATATGATACTGGCTATAAGCCCACAGATGTGGTAGAATAAAAGCATGAAAATGCTGCATTTGAGGTGATTTTGATGCACTATGTTGAGACATTTGACAGGAATCAGATGATGATGACAACATGGGATTCCATGGTTGACCCGGAAAGTACCGCAAGGCTTATAGATGCCTTTGTAAACAGTTTGGATCTCGCTGATTACGGCGTAAAAGAAATGGCATCAGAGGGACGCCCGCCATATGATCCCAAGGGTCTGTATAAGCTTTATATCTATGGCAGTGATAACGGGATAAAGTCATCCAGAAAACTTGCCAAAAGCTGTAAAGTGAATGTCGAAGTAAAATGGATGCTTGGCGGGGCAGAGCCTGATTTCAGGACCATATCAGACTTCCGTAAGGACAACATAGACAGTATCAGGAAAATATTCCATGAGTTCAACAAAAGAATTTCAGGTGCGGTGGAATGGGGATTTACCTCGGTTGACGGAAGCAAATTTGCAGCCTGTAATTCAAAAAGCAATAACTTTACAAAGAATAAACTTGATGACCGTATCAAATGGCTAAATGGTCATATCGAGGAGTATTTAAGAATACTTGATGAAGCGGATGAGCAGGAAGATTTTGAGGATCTCCCGGACAAACTGACAAAAGAACTTATTGAAGAAAAACTGAAGGAAGCCCGGGAACGTTTGGAAAAATATGAGGGCTACCAGAAACTTATGGAAGAAAGCGGCCAGTCACAGATGTCCCTTACGGATGCTGATGCAAAATTGATGAAGAGCAAAAATGGTTTTGTTGTAGCATATAATCCCCAGACGGCAGTTGACTCCAATACACATCTGATCCGCAGCTTTCATATGACGAACCGGGTAACAGACCATGGGCTTTTGGATTCCACGCTTGAGGAAGTAAGAAAAGAGTCGGAGGGAATCATTGAGACCGTAGCGGACAGAGGATATGAAAGCGAAGAGGACATGGTAAAGTGTCTTGAAGATGGCATCATCCCTCATGTAATTACAGATGAGGGAAAAGATGGATATGAGCTTGAGATCGTATATGAGGAAACGGAAGGTGTCAATGTGGAAAGTACTGAACCGGAGGAACTGGCGAAAGTGCTTCATGGAGGAGTTATACCGGAAGCATATAAGGATGTGATATCTAATATAGAGGTCAGAGAGGTTCGGAGAAAAGCGTGCGATGAGACGGAAAAGGAAGCATCTGAAAAATCTGTATATGGTACACAGGAAGAGATGGTGGAAAGGGCAAAAGAAGGGTACTTTGTCAGAGATCCGGAAAGGAATCTGGTATACTGCCCGAAAGGAGAAATCCTCCGACAAAAATGCATCAAGAAAAATGGAAATATCCGGTACGCAAATAAAAACGCATGCCGGCATTGCCCGGATAGGAATAAATGCTACAAAGGAAAGAATGAGTGGAAAGAGATTGACTTTACGAAGGATAGTCTCGAAAAACCTTGCAGGAACTGGCTGAAGGCAGAAGGGAAAGAGCCTGAAACAAGAAGGAGCACAAAAGGTAAATACCATTTTGAGAGGAAGAAGATTGTTAGATTTTTCCTAAAGCCAGACAGAAATAAAACGGCGGAAAGGATGTGCCTGTCGGAACATCCTTTTGGAACAATAAAACGGGCGATGGGATTTGATTACTTTCTGTTGAAAGGATTACGGAAAGTAACGGGGGAATTTGCGCTCATGTGTCTGGGATACAATATCAAACGGTCGAAAAACCTGTTGGGATTTGAAAAAATGATGGAACTGATGGCGACAGAAAGCCATTAATCCAACAGAATATATACTTTATTCAGTTGTTGGGGGCAGATATTAATTTCGCATGAAAAATATCTGGCATTTTTGATGCAAAAAATAGACTAAAGACCACTGGAAATCGAGGTTTTCGGACGGTCTGAGGAGGGGGATATGGCGCCGACATTTATTATCAAGGTACAAAGGTGCTGACCTATCTTGGATCAGGGTATGGATGGGCTTGTGAGAGGACTCCGGCTGAACGGGAAAAAGAAAGGGAATTTTATGGAATTTATTTTAATGAGTATCGTTCTCTAAAGAATGGTCAAGGGACAGAGATGGAGGAACTGCCGAATTATCTGGAGGAGAAACCATCTTTTGATATGAAAGCATAAATAGGGGAATTGGGGAGTTGAGTTTAACTTTGGAATGGGAGATGTAGATATGGGCAAGAGTGCAGGCAGCGTATCTATTATAGGTGGAGCTGATGGGCCTACAAGTATTTTTATTGCAGGAAAAGGCGGTAAGGTAAGACTTACAACACGCATACAGAATTATTTCCGCAAAATAAAAAGAAACAGGATAAAAAAGCGGATTACTGCAAATCCCCATACGTTGGAAGAAGTCGTGCAATGGCTGAAACAGGAGTATGGCGCGGTGGAGGTTTCTAAGCAGTCTCATAATTATCTGGAACAGAGAAATAGCTTAAAAGCATCCCTTATCATGCGCCACCGCCCGGATTTGGTGGGAGAGCTGATGAACTTGGAGCCACCGGACAGGGAGGATGTGGAGGCCTTAAAGGTGTTTTTGGAACAGATTCATGAGCGGAACAGGATGATAGAGGAAATTGCGGATGATATCTTTCCTATGGATTTTCACATATATGAGATTAAATGGGCAGAGAATGACCATATGTGGATAGGGGTGGAAACTGTCTGGCAGGTGCTTGACGGTTCATTCAGCGGGAAGAAGAAAACCATGAAACAGTTAAGGAAACTGTTCAAAAAGATATATTTGTATTATGGTGTCACTGTTGAAGATATAAAAAATGAAACGGAAAGGTACAAATCCCTTTTAGGGGTGTTGTGTTCATAGATGCCCGGTTTTCAGGGGAGCAGTGAGAGGAGATTGAAATGGATATTACAGGAATAGCAAAAAGCCATCAGACGAATAGCACGGCAGCAGGTAAGACATCATCCAAGAAGGAATGGAAGTTGTCGGATTCCTTACGGGAAAAGATAACAGAATATGCCAGAGAAGATGCAGCGCAGAATGTATATATGGGAAATAAGTTCCTTGCTTTGCGGAAAAGCGAAGTTGCCAAAGTAGCACCAGACAGGGCGGCATTGATGGGAAAACTTAATCAGGCTATGAGTTCTGGCAATATGGCTGATATGAAGAAAATCAAGGAAGCTGACGAGCGGTGGCTGCGTATCTTGTTTGGCGAGCCGTATGAGGCTAAGTTTCAGTCCGAAGGGACAGGTTCCTCAGTCCATGTGTATGATGGGAATGGTGATGAGATATTGACGTATACTGCAGGTGTGGGCTGGCATGAGAAGGAATCGAAAGCAGAGACGGAAGTACACGGGGCTTTGAAAGCGGCCTACTATGATGCGTTTCGTGCGGCAAGACAGGAAATAAATGCTGGTGTTGCTGGGATGGAAGTGCAGGGCGGCTTTGATGCGAGGGCATGATATGTATTTTGAAAGAAATAAAAACGGTTTTGAGGAGTGATAACAGTGGAAATTGAAGCAAGGTCACATTATTATAATTATTACAATGTCAAGGGAAGATATACAACATCTGAACCCCAAAAAGCAGGGTGGGTAGAAAAATATGAGAGCGTTGAGGACAGAATTGAGGGAAATAATAGCAATAAAGATAGCGAACTATATAAGGCGTATGTTAAATTAGAGGATATTTATTACGATTTAGGAGCGGATAATCGTGCAAAATATTCAAGCTATGAGGAATTACAAAATGCTTTAGCTCAAAAATATAGTTTGGCAGGGTATTATGGAAAATATACTGTTGCTGAACGCAACGCAATGTATCAAAATGAGCTTAGTATGAGTGCGTTTGGATATTGCAGTAATATGACTGACCCACGGTTGAACGGGGCGCCTCATGCAGAAACAGACAGTGAGAAAAAAAGCTACAATCGTCAATGCGTGAATAAGCAAATCAATAATATTTTTACAAATAACGGAATTAGTCAGGCTTCTTTTGTAAATGGTAGTTTTACCTTTATTATCAATCCATATACATATCAACTTACTGTCGAAGGAAATGCTGATAAATCTATCATGTCACAAATGGCAACACTGCTAAATGAAAATGGAAATTCAAAAGAGTTATTTTTTCATATTCTAAACAGTATTGGAAGTACAAATATAGATAAAAATGTATTGACAAAATATATGGCAGCAAGTACGTTAAGAGAATACACAAACTTGGATATTCGGGATTTTATTCAAACAAAAGACGGTCTTATAGACAGAGACGGAAATAATATTTTAGATGTATTCAAGAAAAGTGTTAAGGAATCGTCCAAAATTCCGTCAGAGTTTAAGGGAGTAGCATACAATGTTTTTGAAGAATATATAAAACAAATTACCAAGGAAGATGTAAATAGTATTGAGGATTTGTATTTGAGTATTGGGTTTGAAAACGGACAATTAAAGGATATGTCTAACAGCAACATTATGAGGACGGGTTTTGATGTAACATCTTAATATGGAATAAAAAGGAGAACTTCTCGTGTATTGAAAGAAGTTCCTTTTTTTAGTATCTGAGAAAGCGAGGAGTGTTATTTTATGAAAATACGCACAGAATATACATGCCCTTTGGAACTGGTACATGACATGATTAAGGGGAAATGGAAACCCATTATTCTATGGCGGCTGCGTCTTGGAGCTACATCTTTAGCGAAACTGGAACGTGATATAGACGGTATTACACAAAAAATGCTGTTAGAGCAGCTAAAAGAATTAACGGAATATGGATTTGTTGAAAAGAAATCTTATGAGGGATACCCACTTCATGTAGAATATTCCCTCACAAACGATATGGGCATGGAAATACTGGAGGCATTAAGGATCATGCAGCATATAGGGATTGATTATCTGAAGGCAAATGGTATGGAACACATATTGCAGGAAAAAGGGGTAGTCCCGGATTAGTACCCACGAAAAAGTGGGTAATTTACTGTTTGGGAACCGCTGTTTATAATATTATCAGAAAATCGAATGGGAGGTTATTGAAGATGAATGTTACAAGCAGTGGTATTATAGGCGGGGTAATTGGGCCTCAGTATGGCGGGCATGGGACACAGTTTAATGAAAACGGTATCCCTACTTATTCTTTGCCTTTTACAGTGGAAAATGCACCAAAGGAAACAGTATCGCTTGCCATTGTCTTAGAGGATAAGGATGCTTATCCAGTGACAGGGGGATTTGCATGGATACACTGGCTGGCGGCAAATATAACACGTTTTGAAATCAAAGAGAATGAGAGCCAGACGGCAGATGATTTTGTGCAGGGACGGAATAGCTGGACAAGCATACAGGGCGGTGAACAATCCGTAGAGCTTTCTTCCTATTATGGCGGGATGACACCACCCGATAAACCACACATATATGAACTTCATGTATATGCTTTGGATAAAATGCTTGATTTGGAACCGGGCTTTCTGTTGAATGAGCTTTACCATCAGATGGATGGGCATATCTTAGAGCAGTATACCCTGAAAGGCATATATGAAAATTAGCGGTCTGAAAGTTGGTGGGCGCACATTAAAAACAGTTGTGGCAGTATTCCTATGTTTGCTGACGGGTATAGTAAGAAAATCAGATACGGCATTTTATGCTGCCATCGCTGCTGTGCTGTGCGTTCAGCGTACTTCTGAGGATAGTTTCCGTGAGGCATTTAACCGTGAGGTGGCAACAGTGATCGGTGGAATATGCGGGATGTTTGTTTTGGTTTTTGAGAGGAATATCTTTTGTGTCCCATATGAAGTGTTACGATGCCTTTTATTATCCGTTCTGCTTATTCCTATTATCAATTTTTCTGTCCTGATAAAACAGGAAAAGGGAACTTTCCTTATGTGTGTTGTTTTCCTTTGCATTACCGTGACACATGGAAGTGATGGGAATCCTTTGGATTTTGGGATGGCAAGGATTATAGATACCACGGTTGGTATTGTGATTGCATTGGTTATAAATCAGTTTTCGTTCTGTAGGTCAAAAGAACCGTCGCATATGGAATAAACCATAGCGGCGGTTTGATTTTTTTTCATATGATTATTGTCTTTGATATTCTTGGTAAATTTTTCCCCATTTGCACAATTCACCTAAGATCGGTTTAAGGGTAATACCTATTTCGCTCAATGAATATTCGACCCTCGGAGGAACTTCTGGAAAAACATTTCTCAGGACAATCCTTTGTTCTTCCAATTCCCGGAGTTGCTGTGTCAGGGTTTTAGTTGTGATATTTCCTAAAAGCCTTTGCAATTCATTAAAACGGACTGTCCCTTTGGAAATGTGCCATAATATTTTTAATTTCCATTTTCCACTTAGAATATTTAACCCCAACTCAATCGGACACTGCTCATTTACCGCCTGCGTTTTTGCCATGTATTGCTCCTTTCCACGCACGGTTTCAAAAAGGAAACTTTATATCAAAAAAGTGCGTTCTTGAATTTGGCATTTTTTAATGCTACTTTCATTATAACAAAATTGTCAAGGAGGATATGGAAATGATTATAGACAGCCACGAACATATTATGTTCCCTGTGAAAATGCAGCTAGATAAAATGGATATGGCAGGGGTGGATAAAACGGTATTGTTTTGTACTGCGCCACATCCGGAAAGGGCCAGTACCTTAAATGAGTTAGAAATGGAAATGGAATCCCTGAATAAAATTTTAGCTGGCTCCAATAGTAGGGAAGATAATATCACTCGTATGAAAAATAACATTTTAGAAGTTGTTAAATCTGTGAAGGAATATCCCAACCGTTTTTTAGGTTTTGGTTCTGTTCCGTTAGGCATGGAATTGAGAGAAACAGAAGAATGGATTGATATGTTAGTAACTGCCAATTCACTATATGGAGTCGGGGAGTTCACTCCCGGCAGTGAACAGCAGATGAAACAGTTGGATATTCTTTTTCAGGCATTAAGAAATACAAAGATTTATCCCGTATGGATACATACCTTCCATCCGGTCACAATGGATGGGATAAAGATATTGATGTCTTTGTGTGAAAAATATCCCGATATTCCTGTTATTTTCGGTCACTTGGGCGGCACAAACTGGATGGATGTGATAAGATTTGCAAAAGGGCATAACAATGTTTACTTAGACCTTTCAGCAGCGTTTTCTTCCCTTGCAACTAAAATTGCATTGACAGAATTGCCAGAAAGATGTTTATACAGTTCAGATGCACCTTACGGAGAACCGTATCTATACAGACAGCTTATTGAATTTGTAGCTTCAGATAAGAGGACGGTGGAAATGGCATTAGGAGAAAATATATCCCGGTTGCTGGCTTTGGATGAAAGATAGTAGAGAGGAAAAAGGATTGTAATGTCCTTTTTCCTCATTCTGAACAGGATGACAACTATTAGGATATTGTTGTCTTACTATTGGATAAGTCCTCTCTCTGCAAACACTTTTTTGGCCACAAATACAGCATTTAACACTTTTGGAAATCCTGTGTATGGAATACACTGCAAAAATGTTTCTATCACTTTTTCGGGAGATATTCCTACATTCAATGCACCATTGATGTGTACCTCTAACTGTGGCTCGCACCCTCCGGCAGTAAGCAGGCTGGACAGGGTTATCATTTCCCGTTCTTTTGTTGTCAGTCCTTCCCTTGTGTAAATATCGCCAAAAGCAAACTCAACAATGAATTTTCCTAAATCGGGTGCTATGTCCTCAAGGGACTTTATGACATTCTCGCCTCCTTTGCCGTCAATCGCCTTTAACTGTTCCATGCCCTGTGTAAACCTTGTGTTTTCCATTTGATTTTGCCTCCTTTTTTGATTACAATAAGAGCATATTACTTAGAGTATAGTGTAAGTCAAGAACTTTTTCAGGAGTGGTTTTTATGAGGATTGGAGAGATGGCAAAAGCAGCTGGGATTAGTGAATATACCTTGCGGTATTATGAGAAAAAAGGGTTGATCCGGGTAAGACGGGATGATGCTGGCAGACGCTGTTATGATGAAAGCGATATTGAATGGATAAAATTTATCAAACGCCTGAAAGACACTGGTATGCTGCTAAAGGATATTAAGGAATATTCAAGGCTGCGGTATGAGGGAAACGCCACTATGCCGGAACGTCTGAAAATGCTTGAAAAGCACAGGGAGTATGTGTTAGAGCAGCAGAAGAAATGGGCAGAATATCTAAGCAATCTGGATGATAAGATTGCTTTTTACAGGGATTCAATATTATGAGGTACATGAAGGGGATTTGGAAGGAGAGGTAGCATGAGTGAAATTCACAGGATAAAGTGCGGAAACGGTAATTGTTATATTGTCGAAAATGGAGTTGATGGGATATTAGTTGATACAGGTAAGAAGGAGTTTGCAAAACGGGTGATGGAGGCGTGCAGACAGTATCATGTTAAACTCATTGTTTTGACACATGCACATTTTGACCATGCAGAGAATGCGGCACAAATATCAAATGCCTTAGGTATTCCCATTGGGATGAGTGAAAAGGACTGCAATCTGATTCAGTCCAATGCAAATCAAGGACTTTCCGCAGAAACTTTTTTGGGGAAAATTGTTTTGTGGGCTTCCCTCAAAGACTTTTCAGTGCGTACTTTGCAGGAATTTAAGCCGGATATATTTTTGAAAGATGGGGACAGTTTATCAGGCTATGGAGTCAATGCCAGTATTATTGCCCTGCCTGGACATACGGATGGTTCGATTGGTATTGATGTGGAGAATAAAGGTTTCATAGTGGGGGATGCACTGATGAATATGTTTTATCCGACTGTATCAATGCTGTTCCATGATAAAAATGAAATGTTAGACAGTGCAAGAAAAATCAGCAGGCTTGGCAATAGAACCATATATTTTGGACATGGTAAACCAATGCCCAACAAACAGTGGGTAAAATAAGAAATGGGCTTTTCGTCCCCTGCACATAAGGAGGTGCAGGGGACGAGATCGGCTCTGTATGAAATTACGGTATAGTCAAAGGGAACGTCCTTAACAAGCGAATTTGGATAACCCAATTTAATGATTGGTAAGACATTACATTCTTACTTATCTAAAATTAATCCACAGCATATTGCATCGTAAATTATCACATCTTTAAATTCAATATTATATGCATACAATATTGAATTTAAAGATTACTATCTACAGCAGCAATATCCATTTGATTAAGAGCTGCAACAAATTCCAAAATTTTATTGGCTTCTTCCTTGCTTGCCTTATATCCACTATGAATAATTTTGTTCCTAAGTGTCCAGTGCTCCATTATTTCCTTGTATGTTGAATTGCTAAATATGCCTTTAGCGACTAAGTTTTTTAGCATAACAGGCAATGATGTTCTTGTAATTGTCCCATCATAATGTTTTTGAAATAGTATTTCTAATTCAGAACAAGCAGAGATTATACAAGCAGAAAATTCATTTTTCCGAAATAATCTGTACGCTTCTTGAAAAGGATTATTAGAAATATCATTATTGGTAATGGCATTACTGCATAATTCTTTGAAATTTTTCTGAAAAACATACGATTGTTCTTGTTCATTAATCCAATCAAATGTATAAAACAAAATACGATAATTGGCGATAGAAAATGGAATAGTGGAACCTTTTTCTGCTATAGTTATAATAGAAGTTTGTTCCTTTTCACTTTGAATTATGCCAAGCTCGTACATTACATTGGGGTTGTAATCAGAAATATCCACTATCGCCATATTCGATTTTCGTATAGTCATTCTTGCTATATCCATCCAGTTGTCATCAGGCATTAGCATATCGTCGATTCTTATTGGTGTAATTCCCATTTCTTGTAATAAAGGATATAGTATGGTCTTAAGTTGAGAAATACGTGACATCGAACAGGATATAAAACATAAGTGATTGCTATCTGATGGAAGTAATAACTGTTCATTTATCTTCTCATCTGTGCTTTTGGCAGACTTCATTTTTTCATTAAGAATATATTCTTTTAACTCAATAAAAAAGTCTTTTAAGATGGTTTTGTAGTCATTTACCTTTCCTTTAAGATTAATTACTTTTATATTCCTTCTTTGATAGCGGGCAATCTTTTCGGAGGAAGCACCAACCATAATGCAATATGCTGGACGTGCCATCTTTCCCAAACGGCTATTTATCACTTGCCAAAGGTTACGAAAATCATAGTCATCAAGGCTATATCCGATTAAAAGCATTGTTTTTGTTATAAATAAGTTGGAGATATAAGTGGCTAATATAGGGTTATTATCAATATATACATCATAATCGTGTTCTGTAATAACCATTCTATCTGGATGATTAAAATCCCCGTGCAATTTAATAAGTTTAGTTTCTCCTTCGGTTGCAATTGGAAGTCTATCTTCAGTTGCAATAATGGAAATAGGATGTTGCAAATTTCTATAGGTGTCTTCAAGTAAAAAATCAAAGTTAGTAGTACACACTATATCCGTAAATACTTCACAAAATGCACTGTATGTAGCTCCTGGCTGAACCTTACCTACTTTCAATTCTCTCATTAGTAGCTCGATTAAATTTGGACGGGAAAATAAAGCTTCGTAATATGACAACGTATCAAGTGCATTATTTTCATACTCATAATTAGGTATTTCACTAGCAATCGCTTTGCCAAGTTCATTCCATTCGGGCATTGATACTCCTTCAGGAATATCTGCATTTTTAGAAAATCCTGCTCCTACAAATGGAATAACTTTTCCATGAACAAAATCATCTAATAATGGTTTTGGAATTTCATTAACATATTTGTAAAGTTGAGTCATTCTAAAGACCTCCTAATCCTAAATAGTTCTTCTTATTTTTCTTATAAATTATATCATAGGGTCATAAAGCTTTCTACTTAAATTAAGTGGTATTGTGTCGATACGGCTTATTTAAAAATCAGTTAGATATGGAATATTCCATCTGCTTGCCATTTTCCTTTAATTTTAGGAATTTATTTTCCAGTGTGGCGGGAACACTGCCCTTTATGCAGAGGGAAATGATGGAATGGTTTGCATGGTTGTGGGAAGAAAAATCTTTGTTTATATTTTCGGACAGAACAAATTCAATCGGGTATTGACTGGAATGGAAGTATTTCATTGGCAGTTCTCCTTACAGTTTTGTGTTTCGGATAAATAGTTTTCGCCCCAGTCGCACAGGGCATCCAGTATGGGGGCAAGTGTTTTCCCATATTCCGTGAGGCTGTATTCAGTCTTTGGCGGCACGACAGGATAAACCACACGGTTGATCAGGCCGTCCTTTTCCAGTTCTCTTAATTGTTGGGCAAGCATTTTATCTGTTGCCTTTGGCATTTTGCGGTGCAATTCGCTGTACCGTAGGGTATTGTTCATCAGATGCCACAATATGACTGCCTTGTATTTGCCTCCGATCAGGGAGATTGTTGCCTCCACGGGGCAGGTAAATCCGTTGCATTGTTCTGTCATGTTTTCTCTCCTTTACAATCGCACCTTACTTACTTTTTGGGAAGTATATACCTAAAAAGTGCATTCTTGTCTATTTATCTGTTCCTGATATAATTATACTATGACCGGTCAAATTTTCAAGAAGGAAAGGAAGGATACGAAAATGTCAGTATTAGATACAGCAAAGGCACGTTCTTCTGTCCGTGCCTATACAGGGCAGGCAGTGGAAGAAGAAAAGCTGCAAAAGATTTTAGAGACTGCCCATGTAGCGCCAACAGCGGCAAATATGCAGCCGGTACGGCTGATTGTCGTGAGGAGCAGGGAGGGGCTGTCGGCAGTTTCAGAATCGGCAAATATTTATAGTGCCCCGGTAGCGGTTGTGGTATGTGCAGATAAAAGCAAGGCATGGACACGCCCGTTTGACGGCATGGTAACGACAGATATTGATGCCTCCATTCTGACTGACCACATGATGCTTATGGCCACGGAGCTGGGACTTGGCAGCGTATGGATTTGTTATTTTAAGCCGGATGTATTGAAACAGGGGTTAGGTCTGCCAGAAAATTTGGAGCCGATAAATATCCTTGCATTAGGATATTCAGCAGAACCAGAGGCAGACAAAGACAGGCACAGCCAGACGAGAATACCAATGGATGAGTTAGTGCAGTACAAATAAGTTAAAACGAAAAAATACGGATAGGCTGAAATTTTTCTAAGGAAAGGACATACCTTGAGAATAAAGTTTCAGCCTATTCTTTATTATATGGATTTACATAATCCGGGCAGAGGTATTTCTCACTCCACTCAAACATGGTTTCCAGTACAGGAAGGAAACTCTGTCCTAACTCCGTCAGGGTGTACTCCACTTTAGGCGGTATTTCCTCATATATCTTTCTATGGATAAATCCGTCCTTTTCCAGTTCACGGAGCTGTTTTGTCAGGGTGGATTGCGTAATGCCGTCTAACCGCCGCATCAGTTCTCCAAACCGTTGTACTTTGTAAAAAGATATATACCATAATATCAGGATTTTCCATTTGCCCGCAATATAGGACTGGAGCCTGCTCATTGGCTCACAGCGGGCAAGCTGTTTTTCTTCACTGAATTTGTTGTCTGCCATTCTTCTCACCTCACCATTAGTATAGGATACACCGTATAAAAAAACAAGAACTGACTTTTTTGCTACTAAGTACGAAAAAAGGTACTATCACTAAGAAAAGACAGGACTTGTGGAATCCTCCCCGGTTTGTGTAACCTTATAGCAGAATATTTTTCAGAGGAGGAAAGATTATGCACTATACAGGAACGATCTGGAGGCCGCCTTATGAGGCAGGCTCGTTACTGCTGGAGGCGACAGCGGGATGCACCCATCATAAATGTAAATTCTGCACATTATACAATGACCTGCCTTTTTCTTTTCGGATGTCTCCATTAGAGGACATCGAGGAGGATTTGCAGGAGGCGGCAAAGAGGAACCGGATGTGGGGATGGGAATGCCGGCGTGTATTTCTGACCGGAGCGAATCCGTTTGTTTTGAAATTCGATTTGCTGATGGAAATTTCTGCTTTGGTAAAGAGGTATTTTCCATCTTGTGAAAGCATTGGCTCTTTTGCAAGGATTACCGATATTGGGCTGAAATCCGATGAAGAATTGCAGCGGTTAAAAAGTGCAGGGTTTGACGGACTGACGATAGGCATGGAAACGGCAGATGAGGAGGCGTTGCAGTTTATGAATAAGGGATATGGGCAAAATGATATTCTGGTGCAGTGCGGGCGTTTGGATAAGGCAGGCATATCCTATAAATTTTTCTATCTGGTGGGCATATCAGGGAAAGGCAGGGGAGCAGAGGGGGCAAAAGTGACCGCAGAGGTATGTAACCAGTTGCACCCAAAACTGGTTGGTGCCAATATGCTGACAATTTATAAGGACTCTGGATTGTATCAGGAGATCAGGAAAGGGAACTGGCAGCCGGAGGGCGAAAAAGAAAAGTACATGGAAATGAAAACACTGGTTGAAAACCTTGCCATAGAGACGGAATTTGCGGCAATGGGAGCCTCCAATGCGGTACAGTTATATGGGGTTCTCCCAAAGGATAAAGCAAAGCTGCTGGCTGTTCTGGACGAGATTACGGGCAGTGTGGATGAGAAAGAGCTGGAGAATTACCGTAAAAATCTTCGGCATTTGTAAAGGGGGAAGAATGATGAACTTTAGTGGACGGACATGGAGGCCGCATTATGAGGCGGATTCCTGTATTATTGAGCTGACGGCGGGATGTACCTATGGGAAATGTAATTTTTGCAATCTGTATGAGAATGAGCCCTTTCGGATGGTTTCATTGGAACAGTTTGAGGAAGATTTGCAGGAAATCAAGGATTACCAGCCCCATGCAAGGCGGCTGTTCCTGACAGGGGCAAATCCCTTTGCGCTGTCCTATGAACGGTTAAAGCCTTATGTGCTGACAGTGAGGGATTACCTGATTAAATGCCAGTCCATTGCCATGTTTGCCAGTATCCGTGATATTCAGAATAAGGAGGTATGGCAGCTCCGGAAACTGCGGGCAATGGGAGTGAATGGCCTGAGTATCGGGACAGAAAGCGGGGATGATGACACCCTTGCCCTTGCCGGAAAAGGTTACACGGCAGATGATATTCTAAAGCAGTGCCGAAAACTGGATGAGGCAGGCATGGAATATTATTTTGTATATATGACCGGGCTGGCAGGAAAGGGAGGCGGAACCCGCAATGCAGTAAACAGCGCCAGATTGTTTAGCAAGCTGAATCCATACTTTATTTCTGTGGATGCACTGACATTATTTCCCAATACCAAACTTTATGATATGGCAGGGACGGGCAGTTTTGTCCCGGCAGGGGAGAAAGAGAGATTGCAGGAGTTACAGGTGTTTATTCAGAATTTGCAGATCAGGACACATTTGTTTGCCAATTCTTCCTCAAATTTTTATCCATTATCTGTTTATCTCCCAAAAGAAAGGGAAAGCGCCATTTCAGAGCTGCAATATGTGATGGACCACCACAGTGAGGAGGAGATGGCGGCATACAGGGCAGGGCTGAAATCATTAGGGTAAAAAGATAATTTTGATAAAAAGGCAGGAACTTCAAAAGGGGGTTTTTCTGTCTTTTTTCAGTTAAAATGACGGCAGTATGGGAGTTTTAGAGACAGAAATGGACATGAAAAGTTTTTCAAAAACAGGCTGACTTATTAAATAGAGCGCGGTATAATTATAGTAAATAAAGATAAGCATGCTATTTTTAGAATATCATATACAGTTTACAAGGAGGCAGATATTATGAGAAGAAAAAATACTATTATAATTCTCTTTGCTCTGGTACTGACATTACTGATACCCGGCATGGAGACAGAGGCGAAAACAAAGCCAAAACTGGCGGCAAATAAAAAGACAATGACAGCAGGGCAGACTTACAAGTTGAAATTAAAAGGTGTGTCTGCTAAAGCAAAAGTGAAATGGAAAACCAGTAAAAAATCTGTCGTTTCCATTGCTAAGAAAAAAGGAAATACAGTTACCCTCAAAGCAAAGAAAAAGGGCACAGCAGTGGTTACAGCCACTTATAAGAAAAAGCAGTATAAGTGTAAAATAACAGTTAAGGCAAAGAAAAAGGAAAAAGCTACAGCAGATAATCCGACATTAAACAGTAAAGATGTAACATTGTATTATCTTTCTGAAACATATAAGGATTACATAAAATATGACAAAAGCCATATGAGGGAATTTCGTTTCCGGGTGTCCGGCACAAAGAAAGAAGTAAGGGACTGGAAGATAACCGGGGAAGGAGCGGATTATTTCAGTATTACAGATTATGGGCTGTTGCAGATGGATTGGGAGCCTGCCTATGTTGAACCGTGTGTGACGGCAACAGTGACCGCCATTCTGGAGGATGGAAGAAAACTGACGGCAGCAGTGAGGGCATATTCAGAACTGAATATTTACATAGATACAGTATTTACGGACTTTGAGAAACAGTATATTACCCCTTCCATGACAGAAAAGGAAAAAGCAGAAAAAGCAGCATGGTATATCAGTACAACCTCTGATTATGAATTATACAATAACAACTGGTTTGACATTTTTATCAAGGGAAAAGGGGACTGTTATGCAAGCCGCTATGCGGTGCAGTATATGTGCAATCATATGGGAATTAAAGCCCTTGTCTGTAGGAATTACGATGCACATGGGCAGACGCTGGTCTTTGCCGATGGTAAATTTTATATGATAATTACTGGATATAATGAGCCGCAGCCACGGAGATACACAATGTATGAGATTAGTGGGGAGGCGTTGGAAAAAGTGGCAAAAGAAAATCTCATAGACCTGAATTATTTTTACCAATAGCAGAAAGGGGAGGAAACCGTGGATTTTGTAACAGATGAATTTATTCTTGCCCGTACCGGGGAAGTTCTGGAGGCAAGGCTGCGTGGCAGTGAGAAATTTCAGCAGCAGATGAAAACACTTCACGAGGCGTCGAAAGCATTTTCAAAAGGTTCCGGCATGTCAAAGAGGTGTTGGAAACTATATGATAAACTGGAAGATGAATGGACAAAGTACAATATCTTGTATGGGGACGAGGCATACCGTCTGGGCTTTGAAGATGGCGTGCAGGTAGCCTCAGAACGTAAGATAAGGGCGAATGGCTCTGTTCTCTCTGTTAAGGATATGACACATCTGATTTATCTGTATGATGCTATAAGGAAACTGAATAAACTCCTGCTTGGGGAGTGGGAGATACATGGCAGGGACGGCGGGATACTGGGTGTACTGGACCGGGTGTGTGATGTGATAGAGGATGGTGCCTGTGCTGAGGTCAGGATGCGCGGGGAGGATGAAATGTATGAATGTCTGACAGATATTCTGGATAATCCGGGGATGACACCGGAAGAACGTGCGGAAAAGCTGGCAGGGGCTGTTGAGGTATGAGCGGGAATTATACAGTTACAGTCAAAAATGGGAGAAAACAATTATTCTACAGGGGAGGAATATGTTTTGGAAAGAAAGGATATGGCATTACTGATAGAGGTGGAGGATGAGCTGCATAACATGGATAAAGCACTGGAACAGCTTGCCGGACATGGCCATGCCAGTGGGGATTTTATTAAGCTGGATAATGTATTTGATGTGATCCACCGCAATTCACATGAATACTATACCGTTGAATCTGATGAAAGGATGCAGTTGTTTTTTCAGATTTTAATGAGCAGGGAAATGACACCGGAGGAACGGGCTGACATTCTGATGAATGGAACGGTCCGGATAGGGTGATAAGATGTGGTGCATATGGCAGAAACAGTGAAAATGGAATAAGTGGAATTGATTAAGGAGTGATTTTGTGAAATAAGTTGCTCCTTATTTTTATTTGTTTTGTTCTTTCTTTAGGGAAAGAACAGGTTGTTATCCAAACAACTATTCCGCAATGCTCCAGGGTATGGTAATAGTGAATGTGCATCCACCACCGGGTGTATCGCTTAAATATATCCTGCCAGCAAGTAGTGAAACCAGTTCATTTGCAACACTGAGGCCTAATCCGTAGTGTTCTTTTTTTGTGCGGGATTTATCACATCGGTAAAAGCGGTCAAATATATGCTCCTTGTCTTCTTCACTTATTCCAATGCCGTGGTCTATGATGCTTATGGCCAGATAATTCTTTTGGATAGAGGCATCCATTAAAATAACGGATTGCTCTGGCGAATAAGAAATTGCGTTGTCCAGCAAAATGCTGATAATCTGGTTTAAACGGTCTTCATCAGAGATAAGAGAAGGGAAACATTCTTCTGGCATCTTTATCTGTAAGTCGATTGATTTCTGGTTACAGATATTTACAAACTTATCATATAGGCTGATAAGTAAAGTATCCACGTTTATTTCTGATTTTTGGGATATCCAGTTACCTGCATCAATAGAAGATAGCAGGAGTAAGTCTTGGATCAGCCTTGTCATGCGGGATATCTCAGTTCCAATGAGGACAGCATGGTTTTTAACGTCTATAGTACAGTCTGGAGAAGCTTCAATGGCATCTGCTGTTGATAATATGACTGCCATAGGTGTCTTTAATTCATGGGATACGGCAGCAATAAAATTCTTTTGGCTCTGCATGGTTTTTTCAGCAGGTTTCATTGCCTGCCGGATAATCAGGATTGATACAAACAGGACAGCAATAAGAACCATGAGCCATATCAGAAAATAATGTGTAATGGCAGGCAGGAAAGCTGTTATTCCGCTTTTTTCTTTCACGATTGCAAGATTTATATATCCAGTATCAGTATAAATCGAGCAAAGGACGCCATAATATGCTTTGCCATTTTTAGAGGAGAAAGTATGAGTTCCGCTTTGCGTGCTATAGCCGGACTCAATGTTATAGGTGGATTCTAAGTGTTTTAGGGTTTCTAAAAAAATGTCTATTGTTTCTGCTGTATCTTTCATGTCAGCGCTTTCGTAGAGAAGTTTATTTTGTTCCGTAAATAAGCGGAAAACATAACCATAGCTTTTTTCGCAGATTTCTAAATTTTTTGTATAATTTGTAGAGTTTTCAAAAAGCAGGACAAGATTTGTAGCCTGTCTGTTTATGAAGCTGAGTTCTGCATTCTGCATGGTTTCTATATTTTCGCGTGCCAACAGGAAAATTACAATTGAAAAGACAAACATGATGCTGCTGGCAAAAAGGAAATATAATTTTCGTTTAAGTTTTTTCAGCATGGCAAACCTCCAATAAATAGCCTGAACCGTATGATGACGTTATAGAACAGCCGCTGTTCAAAGACCGCAGACGTTTACGCAGGAAATATACATAATTATCAACATTTCCCTGCTCTATGGTGGCATCTGTTTCCCATACTTTCTGCATAAGCTGCTCACGGGTATGGATTGTGTCAGGTTTTTCTAAAAATGCACACATTAAAAGAAATTCTTTTGGGGTGAGCGGTACCGTTTTTTCATTACATGACAATTCCTTTTTGTTAAGATTTAAGGATAAATCATGGTATTGCAGGCAGCTTTTCTCTGAGATACTCACTGGTCGGCGTGTTAATGCCCGGATGCGGGCAGATAATTCCGATATGTGGAAGGGTTTTACCAGATAATCATCAGCCCCATTATCCAGCCCATCTATTTTATCATGTAATTCGGACATTCCTGTAATGATGATTACAGGGATGGATATTTGTTTTTTTCGCATGGCTTTAATGATTGTCAATCCGTCAATGACCGGAAGCATTCTGTCTATAATGGCAAGCGTATAGCCGTTATTCGGATTAAGCGCATAAATCATTCCGTCTTCTCCGCTTGTGCAGGCGTCAATGACATAATTTTCTTTTGTAAGCTGCACCTTGATTGTGTTGCAGAGATTCTGGTCATCTTCAATTAAAAGGATTTTCAATTTACCATCTCCTTGTATGTTTTGTTAATAGTATATCAAACAATTATCGAAAAATCTTCTAAATAATCTTTAATATTGGTGCGGTCTTTTGAAGATTTTTAGAGAAGTTTTTTGATATTCTTATGGCATGGCAGCCAAATAAAATCAAAGCGAGGTAAAAGCATGAAAAAAATGTGGAAAAAAACGATTGGATTCATCTGTGCGGCAGGACTGTCAGTTATATGGCTGACAGGGTGCAGCGGAAATGTAACTGACAATTCTGCGAATCAGGGAAATAAGGATGTAACTGGCAATTCCATGAATCAGGAAAATAAAGATGTAACTGGCAATTCCATGAATCAGGAAAATAAAGATGTAACTGGCAATTCCA